>JAJWCP010000016.1:0-5298 GCA_021617435.1 Pseudomonadota bacterium | reverse complement strand
ATAGAAGTTAAATTTAAAAAAAGCCGCAAATCAGACGTTTTAGCGCCTTATCTGCCGGCTTTTCAGTTTTAGAAATTAATTCTGCCTGTTTTATTAACATATTAAGCGCAAATTGCAAGTTTTTTTTGAGCTTTGTTCAGAGCTTTTAAGTAAAACAGCCCCGTATTTCATATACGAGGCTGTCAGCGCTTTAAAAGCTTTAATTAAACCGCGACTTTACCTTTTAAAACACCATAACTTTCATAGCCGACAAGTTCAAAATCGTCGTATTTAAAGTCATTAATATCTTTAATCAGCGGATTGATTTTCATGGTCGGCAACGGCAACGGCGTGCGGGAAAGTTGCTCTTTAACCTGTTCAAAATGATTATGATAAATATGCGTGTCGCCAAGGGTATGAATAAACTCACCTGCTTTCAGGTCGCAAATCTGAGCAATCATCATCGTAAGCAAAGCATACGAGGCTATATTGAACGGCACTCCCAAAAACATATCGCATGAACGCTGATAAAGCATACAGGAGAGCTTTCCGTTCGCCACATAAAACTGAAACATCATATGGCACGGAGGCAATTTCATTTGTCCGATTTTGGAGGGATTCCATGCCGTAACAATCATACGCCGGTCATTGGGATTATGCTTAATACGCTCAATAACATCAGCCAGCTGGTCAATTCCATCGCCGTTCCAGTTGCGCCATTGCGAACCGTAAACCGGTCCTAAATTACCGTTTTCATCAGCCCATTCATTCCAAATTCTCACTCCGTTATCTTGCAGATATTTAACATTGGTATCGCCTTTGATAAACCATAAAAGTTCATAAATAATGCTTTTAAGATGAACTTTTTTGGTAGTTACAAGCGGAAACCCTTTGCTTAAATCAAAGCGCATCTGCCGCCCGAAAACCGAGCGCGTGCCCACACCGGTACGGTCAATTTTATCCACGCCGTTATCCATAATATCTTGCAACAAGTCCAGATATTGCTTCATTTGTTTTCTCCGTCTTCTTCAATTACTTTTAAAATACGTTTGACTACCGATTGATCAACAAAATCGCCTTTTTTAACCCAAACCGTGGTGACAATATTATCAAGTTCATGCGGCGCGGATACACAATGATATTTTTTATTCATCTCGTCAACACAAGGCGTTATGTTAATCTTTTCACCTTTAAGTTCAGGATTTAACTCTCCCCGATAAGCACAATCCACTATCACATCAGGCTTGAGCCACCCCTCTCCGGTCATAAACAATTTATAAACAGAAGCGCCGCCGGCAATATATAAATCACCCTCAAAATCTTTGAATATTTTTATATCAGTAACCGCAAAATGATTTGCGCAATCCGAAACTTCATATTTGGGATTAAAAGTTAAAACATAAATTTTGCGATTAGGCAGCGTGCGATTGGGAAAACTTTCATACGTTTTTTCACCGGCTATCAAATTTTGTCCTTCGGTAATACGGCGAAAGCGCTTAAAATCAGATGAAACCCGCCACGGAATATGCGGACCGATTCCGATTACGTTATCTCCCTCATGTCGGCACCACACGGCAACTTTTGTCATTATATTTCTCCTTTGGTGAAAATCATACAGAAGCTTTACGAAAACACAAACATTTTTAAGTTGTTATATACATCAAAAAATCTGCCGCCATTAAGACTTATTTTAGATATTGCGAGTATGGTATTATAAATTTATTTTTAAAGGGATTAATACAATGTTGTTATCATGGCTTAATATAGATGCTTCCGTTTTGTTAAGAGCCGGTTTTGCTTTTACGTTATCATTACTTTTAGCGCTTATATTCGGCTCGCCGCTGATAAGTTTTTTACATCACAAGCAACACCACGGACAGCCTATCCGCACTGACGGACCGCTAAGCCATTTGACAACCAAGCAAGGCACTCCGACCATGGGCGGTTTGCTGATTTTAGGTAGCGCCGTAATTTCAATATTATGCTTTGCTAATGTTCATTATCATTTTGTATGGGTCAGCTTACTGGTTTTGATTATTTACGGCGCTACCGGCTTTGTTGACGACTACATTAAAGTCAGCAAAGAGACTCCGAACGCATTAACTGCTAAGGCAAAATTGTTTTTTCAGTTTATGACCGCTGTTATTGCTGTTACCATTATTACCGCGGCGACTCCTAATGCCAGCGATCATATTTTATCGGTTCCGTATTTTAAGGCGGTGTTTAACATTTCATGGCTGTACATTCCGTTTGCGGTTATTGTAATTTCAGGCGCTTCCAACGGAGTTAATTTAAGCGACGGTCTTGACGGACTCGCCTCCGGTCTGCTGATTTTGGCTTTTTCATTTTTTGCGGTCGTTGCCTATATCGTCGGCACACCGATTGCCAATGCCGTATCTATGACTTATATTCCGCGTAGCGCCGAAATAACGGTGGTATGCGCCGCGATTGTCGGTTCCTGCTTAGGTTTTTTGTGGTTTAATGCCCCCAAAGCTAAAGTATTTATGGGCGATACCGGCTCCTTGGCGTTAGGCGCCCTGCTCGGCACAGTTGCCGTTATTGTGAAGCAAGAGATTTTGCTTGCGATTGTCGGCGGAGTATTTGTGCTTGAAACCGTTTCGGTGATGATTCAGATTTTCTGGTATAAAAAAACCGGCAAACGCTTTTTCCGCATGGCTCCGATTCATCATCATTTTGAACAACTCGGCTGGAAGGAAACCACTGTTGTGTTCCGTTTTTGGCTCGTGGGATTGGTCCTCGCATTAATCGGTTTATGCGCGTTAATTAAATTTTAGGCGGAGGAATAAAAACTATGTTTGCCATTTCCCGATTAAGCAAAAGCCGCATAGCCAACTGGTGGTGGACAGTTGATAAAATAACTTTAAGCTTAGTGTTGATTTTAATTTTCATCGGCGCATTTTTGGTATTTTCGGCAAGCCCGTCAGTGGCAAGACGGATCGGTTATGCCGATTATCACTTTATTAAAAGGCAAATGGTTTTTATTTTTGTTTCATTATTTATCATTGTGGCTTTGTCCATGCAACGCCTTAAAACTATCCGCCGCATTGCCATTATCGGCTATGTTTTGACTTTATGTCTGATGGCACTTACTCTGTTTATGGGTTATGAAACCAAAGGAGCCTCTCGTTGGATTAGAATTTTAGGTTTTTCATTGCAACCTTCAGAATTTATTAAGCCGACCTTTGTGGTGGTATCGGCGTGGCTTTTAGACGGCAGTAAAAAATTTGAGGAATTTCCGGGAGGAATTTTATCAGCCGGATTATTTGCCCTTACCGCCGGCATGCTTTTAATGCAGCCTGATGTCGGAATGACGATTGTCGTTTCGTTTATTTGGGGATTTCAGCTCTTTTTGGCGGGGTTGCCGTTATTGTTGGTGGCAATTTTAGGATTACTTGCCGTTGCGGGCGCGGTCGGCGCATATTTTACTTTTGACCATGTTCATAGCCGCGTGCAACAGTTTTTAGCCTCCGGCAATGATTTGGGATATCAGGTAAAAAAATCATTAGACGCCTTTTCAAGCGGAAATTTATTAGGCAGAGGCCCCGGAGAAGGTGTGGTAAAATTAAACCTGCCCGATGCCCACACCGATTTTATTTTTGCCGTTGCCGGCGAAGAGTTCGGCGTTTGGCTATGCCTTATTATCGTGGCGATTTTTGCCGTTATCGTTATTCGCTCGTTGTTGCTTTCATTAAAAGATAATAACTTATTTATCGTATATGCTTCCGCCGGACTTGCCGCTTCATTCGGCTTGCAGGGAATTATCAATATGGCTTCCACTTTGCATCTTATGCCGACCAAAGGTATGACTTTGCCGTTTATTTCATACGGCGGCTCGTCGTTGTTTGCCTCAGCAATCGGCATCGGCATGTTGCTTGCCATAACTCGCCGCAACTCATCGGCAGAAGATAAAGACGGACCGTTTTAACAATAAAGGAATTTACAATGTTTGAAGGCTTATTTCATAAATCAATTACCGATATTTTACCGGAAGTACGCGGAAAATATTTGAAGCATGTGCCTCTGTCAAAACACACATGGTTCGGTGTCGGCGGTCCGGCTGAGGTTATGTATATACCGGCTGATATTGATGATTTACGCCATTTTTTAATTAATCGTCCGCACAACCTGCCGTTAAGCATTATCGGCGGCGGATCCAACCTGTTGGTGCGCGATGGCGGAGTCCCCGGCGTGGTTATTAAACTTGACAGCCCATATTTCAAGCAAGTTAAAATCAACGACAACACCATAACCTGCTTTGCCGGTTTAAGCAATGCTGATTTAAAAAAACATTTTTTAGCCAATAACATCGGCGGACTTGAGTTTTTATGCTCTATCCCCGGTCGCATCGGCGGCTCAATCAAAACCAACGCCAGTTGCTTCGGAAGATGTATCAGCGACGTTTTGATTTCAGCCGATATTATAGATGATACCGGCGAAGTAAAAACCGTTTATCCGGCTGATTTAAAATTATCATACCGTAACAGCCTGTTTCCTGATGACTGGATTATTATCTCAATTACACTTAAAACCGAAAAAAGCACTGCCGAGCAAATAAGTAAAACCTTGAGCGAACAGCGAGAATACCGCCTTTTGCATCAGCCTTATAATGAAAAAACTGCCGGTTCAACATTTAAAAATCCGGAGGGATTGCGCGCTTGGGAGCTGATTAAAAAATCAGGCTGCGCCGATTTGCAGGTCGGCGGCGCCAAAGTTTCAGAAAAACATTGCAACTTTTTAATCAATACCGGCAAAGCCTCGGCGGCTGATATTGAAAACCTGGGCAATATGATTGTTGAAAAAGTTAAGCAAAAAACTTCCATCACCTTAGAATGGGAAGTAAAAAAAATGGGAATCGGCAAATAAACAATGAAGCTTTCTAAAGAATGGATTAAACATATTTTTGCACCAGAAAGCAAAAAAGCGCCTCAGAACAAAAACCGCGTATCGCTTCCGTATGAAAGCCCGTATCGTTTTTTGGGTAACATACTTTTTTTGGGCGCGATTTTTGCAGCAGCTTGTGGAATTATTACCATTCGCGATGATTTAATCAATAAAAAATTTGATAACATCATGAGTATATTTTTTAAGAACTCGGTTAATCATGGTTGGGCTATTGATGATATTTTAATTAAAGGGCGCGCTAAAACAGACTTTAATGATTTGCAACAGGCTATCGGCTTAAACCGCGGCAACAGCATACTGGAAGTTGACTTAAACAGCCTGCAAAACAATATACAAACTCTGCATTATCGGCGGCGGATCCAACCTGTTGGTGCGCGATGGCGGAGTCCCCGGCGT
>JAJWCP010000122.1 GCA_021617435.1 Pseudomonadota bacterium | reverse complement strand
ATTCTATGCCGTCGGGGAGCAAATTTAATTTTTTGAAAATATCACCATATGCAGTGAGTGTGTTTGCCTCGTACGCTAATTTGTCTTTAATTTGCAAGGCATTATTAATCAGCATATTAACCGCCTCTGCGTGCTTATTTAGTTTATACTTCATCATCGCCTTAGAATAACCTGCAATCGCCCCGACGGACAGAACTCCGATTATCGCCAAGACCCCAAGCATTTCCACCATAGACCGCCCTTGGGCCTGCGTATAATGGGCTCCTGCTAGGAATTTTGTCACTCGTGTACCTTTTTGTGTACAAGTCGTTCCAAAATCCCGTCGCATTAGCCTCATTCTCCGCAGGCTTGGATTATTTTTTAAGATAAACATCAAAAACCTCCTCAAAACAGTTAATTTGAGAAGATTTTATCTCGCGTTTTTTTTTTGCAATATTTACGAGTCCATGCTGTGCATAAGTTGTATAAAGCTTACAGACTTCCGGTTTTGAACAGCTTGTAATATTTATAAACCGAACCGTTCGGTACTGACCAGCCAAAGTCTTTTTTCATGGCGTTTTCGGTCATAATATGCATAACATTCGGCGTAAAATAAAAGCATCTTAACGCTTTGAGCAAGGTATCTGCATAGGCGTTTTCATTGTTCTTGAATTTTTGCGCTTTTAAGTTAGACCCGTAAACTTTAACTCCGTCGGCAAAAAATACTTCCGTTCTGAAACCGTCTTCACCATCATTAATGGTATCAACCAAACCGCCGGTAGAAGTTGCAATCGGCAGGCTTCCTTTAGCCATGGCTTCCATTTGGGTTAAACCGCAAGGCTCAAAACGCGACGGCATTAAATAAAAGTCAGCCGCAAGTTGCAACGCATAAGCAAATTCATCACGATATCCGCGGAATACAAAAATTCGCTCCGCAGCTTTCGGACAAATCTTTTTAACTGCGTTTTTAAGGTTTTGAAGCATTTTGTATTGCTCTAAATCGCCGGCGCCGCCTAAAACAAATATCGGCCATTCCTGCTTGGTATCCGCCTTTTCGGTTGCAAGCTGAATAATTGCTTTGGCGACAATATCGTAGCCTTTTTGCTCCACCAAACGGCTGGTTGCGCAAACAAACGGAATCTTTTCAGCTTTTTGCGCTAAATTAGCAATATTTTCAAACTGATAAATATCAATCAGCGGAATAACTTTTTGCTTGTACGCCTCATCAGTGGCGATTTTGGCAAGAAGCTTAATGCACTCTTTTTTATTGCTTAATTTTTCTTTTACTGAGTTCTCATCATAAACCTTAAACTTAAAGTTTTGGAAATACTCGTTAATGTGCTCAATTTTTTTGCTGTTCGGCGAAATCAGTTTTTTATCATACCCGTTGACAATGCCGAAAAAGGTGCGATGGTTTTTTCTGATTTTCAAAATATCGCGAAAATCAAGCCCGAAGCCCAGTTCTTTTGAAACTTCTTCCATATAATTTTTTGAAACGGTAACCACGCGGTCAGCCAAATGAAAACTGCCTGACGCCTGATTATAGCAGTCATAAACAATCAGGGTGTTCGGTGTGCGCGGGTTAGAGTTTTTAATCGCTTTGGCGTTTTTGAAAACCGCCTGCGTGTTATGTTCGTACAATGAGTTCAAAATTTTGGCGGTGTTCGGATAATCCCAACCCTGATAGCCTAAGTGGTGCGCAATATGAATAATCGGCGTGTTTTGAATACGCGCGGCAACTTCTGCCGTCATACTTTTATCGCGAACTTCCACAATAGTACTGTATTTGCACAATCCGGCCAAAGCTCCGCTGTGCCAGTCATTGGTAATTAAAATGTTGGGGCAGGGCAAAGCGCTTTTTTCCGAGATTGCGCATTCTTTCAGTAAGATGTAGACCGCTTTTGAGAAAAAAGCAAAGCGCTCAACTTCATTAACTCCATGCTCGTTTAATACATAACAACCATCTTGTGCCGATGGGTTATTTTTATGAGGATTAATGGAAAAAAAGTGCTCGTTATGCAAAAACAGATAGCAGACATTATTAAATGAGGCTTTATAAACCGCAATATTGTAAACGGTTAAATTTTTACGAGCGCTGATAAAAGGAACTTTCATGGTCATGATTTTTTCGGCGGCAACCGAATTTCCTTCTGCTCCGCAGTAGGTTGTACCGTCAAATGAAGCGCATTTTTTACCGGTGTTGCCGATATACATCGGAGTTATAATATAGATATGATGTTTTTGTTTGCCGAAGGTGGCGTTAAAGCTTTCCGGCAACTCTGATGCGACCATGCCCAAGCCGCCCCACTTCATAAAGGTTGCGGTTTCTGCCGACATCATCCAAGCGTTTATTTCATTAATTTGCGGCCATTCTTTTTTGCCGATGCACTGATTTTTAGCCGCTTTTTGCACTTCAGCCAAAAATGCATCACGGGTTGTTTGAAAAACGTTCAGTGCTTTTTTCCGATTAAACCCCTCATGTAAAAAACCGTCATTACGTGTTTGTGTAGTTGTATTCATTATCGCTCTCGTATATAAATAATATAGCCGCTAGTATAATCATTTTATTTGAAAGAACAACATAAAAAATACTTAATCTCTTGACTTGTGAATGTTTAGTCACTAAGTTCATATTATATAAGGATAATGTCTTTTATTTTAAAGAGGGTTAAATGAAAAAAGAACACGGATTTACCGATAAAAATCAAGCTGATGAACCAGATGAAAAACTTGAAAACGCTCCTGAAAACAAGCCAGAGGCTGAGGAAGTTTCTGAAGAACCTGATGAACTCGCTCTTATCAAGGCTGAAAACCAGAAATTGAAAGAAGATTTTTTACGGGCGCTTGCCGATTCGGAAAATGTTAAAAAGCGTTGCGCCGCTGAAATTGAAAAAAACAGCAAGTACGCGGTGTCGTCTTTTGCTAAAGATTTGCTCGGCGTGGCCGATAATTTGCAACGCGCGTTGGCTGCCGCCGAAGATAACGGTAATGCTGATTTTACGGCGCTCTTAAAAGGGGTTGAACTTACGCAAAATGAGTTAAATCATGTGTTTGCCAAGTTTGGTATTGAGCCGATGCGCGCTATGGGCACGGTTTTTGACCCTAACTTTCACCGTGTGGTGCAGGAAGTTGAAGATTCTGCCAAACCTGCCGGTACAGTTATCGCTGAATTGCAAACCGGTTATTTAATAAATGGTCGTATTTTGCGTGAGGCGATGGTGGTTGTTTCTAAGGGTGGAAAATAATTTCTTTAACTTTGAGCCTTAAAAACTGCAATTTTACGTATTTTTTTGTGA
>JAJWCP010000121.1 GCA_021617435.1 Pseudomonadota bacterium | reverse complement strand
GCGGCGCAAGCTTGCGCTCACCAACTACCCGCTCCGAACCGATGGCTTCTTCAGCACCGTGCAAGTTCACCAATAAAAAAGGCCACCTTAAAAGGTGACCTTTTTTATTGGTGAGCCCGACGGGATTCGAACCCATGACCCTTTGATTAAAAGTCAAATGCTCTACCAACTGAGCTACGAGCCCTCACGCAATGAGCAAGTATATAAAATATAAAAAATGCCCTGTCAATAGAAAAATAAAAAAAAGTTAAAAAAAGTGAATTTGCTGTTTATTTATTAATAATTATATGTTACGTTATTCACAAATAATAAACTGAATTAACGTTTATGAGGTTGAAAATGGCTGAAAATAATGGCTCAACAAATTTAAATAACAGATACGATATTTTGCAAAATGACAAAGGCGAAATTTTAATTATGATTCAACAATGCAACGGTGGACCTGAAAATCCTTTGTTCGTGTATGACGGCTCGCAGTATGCGCTTTTATATCGCAGTCATGAAAGCACCGTTTATTTTGAAGATATTGCCGAAGAAGCCCGCATTCCGCTTAAAACGGTTACATCTATGCAAATTGTTGAAATTGATAATGATGAAGTTGTTCGCGAATATAAAACTCCGGTGCGTATTGTTAAAGATGTTAAGTCTTTAATGGAATAATTGCCTGATAATAAATAACTTTTCAAAGGGCTATAATGGAATGGCCCTTTTTTAATAGGATAATACATGATTGCCGAAATTGTTATAACAATGACTATCCTCGGACTTTTGTCCTTGTGGCAGACTCGCACGCGTTACAGCCTTATTGTAACCTCATTTTTTACCGTTGCCGCTACCGTTTTGTTTTATATGTTTTTAAGCTCATGGATTAACGGTCAAACCGAGTCGTTTTTTGTTTTGTGGAACACCTCCTCAAGCGGTGATATTCGCTTGAACATAAATTCCTCATTGCGTAATTACCGCATGATATTTCCGTTTTTCACCATAACTATGTTTGCTTTAATCAATAACTTAACCTTTAAATATGAAACAAAAAAGAAAGATATATCCGCTTTTATCGGGCTTAATTTTGCCGCGCTGATTATGCTGATTGCCGCCGCCAATTTTATTCAGCTGATTACTTTTGTGTTTGTTATAGACATTTTAAGCCAGCTTTTTATTCAGGATATAAATGCCGGACGCCGTTATGCTATATATAATTTAGTGGCTGATATGGGGCTGTTTTTAGCCTTTGCTTTGCTCCGCGGCGGGCTTGAAAATTTAACCATCTCGCGCCTGGCGGCGGTCAGCGTCCCTCATCATGATTTTGCGGCGCTCGTTATTTTAATCAGCTTGTTTATCAAGTTGGGATTTTTTATTTTTCACACCAGCTTTCTTGACTTAAAAAGCGCGCGCTTTCATCGCCTGATTATCATTTTTTACTTGTCGTCCCCGGCCGCAGCTTTAATCTTATTTGTTAAGTTGTTGCCGTTTTTATCTGAATTTACGCTATTTTCAAAAATCGTAAATATTGCTGTGCTGCTCACTGTAACTTGGGGGGCTATCGGAGCGGTGGTTATGAACAACCTTAAAGAAAAACTGGTATACTTTAATATGATGCTGATTTCTTTAACTGTAAAACTTGCCGCATCGCCTGATTTTGTTTGGAACAGCAAATTCTCATTTGTTTTAATAACCGCTTTTTTGCTTAATTTGTGTTTTTACTATCTTCATTATTATATAAGCCGCAAAAACAATTTAGTCCGCTCCTCTGAGGTGAGACCCTGCAATCCGATTCCTGTTGCGGTGGTGGCGCTGTTATGGATATTGGCAATAGGGGTGCTCTGTATGCTGTTGGGGTATTATTATAATGCCGATTCTTATCTTTGGTTAGGCGGCTTTGCTTTTGCCTTTCTGCTTGGCGCCTCGCATACCTTAAATCAGGTTTATAGCCTTGTAAAATCGGAATTCATGAAAGTGAAGTTTGACCGCTCGCCGATTCCTGATTTGCTTTGTGTTTTAGCCGCTTTGGCGATAATTGCTCATCATGAGGCTTTTTATTGGCGTTTCGGCGCGTTTGCCTTGGCTGTGTTTCTGTTGTTATTGCTGACTTTTCCGCTCCGTTGCTTTGATAATGATGATTCGTTATGTAACCACTTGCAGCATATTGATGTTTTCCCGCGCGTATACAATGTGTTGTTCATAAAGCCCATGCGCGCCATTGGCAAAACGCTTGCTTTGTTTGTTGATTTTATATTTTTTGAAAAAACTTTGCTGATGTTCAGCAATCTTTTCAGCGGTATAACTATCCGTGCTTTCCGTAAAGTCAGCCGACTGAACGCAGTTTGTTATTTGCTGTTTATGGCGTTGTCTTTACTTGTTTTTGCATGGTTTATTATCGGGAGAAACGACTGATGACTGAAAACTTGCTGTTATTTATCATCTTACTGCCGCTGTCAGGCGCTTTGTTTGCCGCATTTTCGCGATCCGACAACAGTGCCAATGCGCAAAATGCCGTAAATATTTCGCTCTGGACGCTTGCTTGTAATATCTTTCTGCTTTTGTTGCTTTTTTCCAAAATAAACATAACTAATGACGGCTTTCAGCTTATCCATAAATTTAATTGGCAGATAATTCCTCAAGTAACCGTTATGTTTGGCACTGATGTTTTTGCGCTTATTTTGCTGCTTGGTATTCATCTGGCATTTTTAATCGGAATTTTAGGCATCAGGCGGCAGGCGCAAAAGGCTGAAATCGCGTTTGCTTTAGTGTTGCTGTGTTGTTTTTGCGGATTTTGCTTAGCCTTGGATTTATTTTCGTTTTATACCTTTTTTGTTCTGCTGATTCCGCCGCTGTTTATGCAAATCGGCTTAAACGGCAAAAACAAAATTGCGAGTCGCTTTTTTTTGTATAACTTTATCGGCTCATTTTTGTTGCTACTGCCGGTAGTAATGCTGTATGCCTATGAAAACAGCGATATTCCGATATACCGCATTTCTGAAATAAATATAGATTCGCGCTATGGCATTTTAATCTGGAGCGGCATGTTTTTAGCGTTTATGTTCCGTATTCCGGTATGGCCGTTTCATTATTGGATAAGCTCAGTTAATACCGGATTGCGCAACTCTTTAACTTTTATTTGCGCAAGCATGTTGCCAATTTCCGGTTTGTTCGGATTTATGCGCTTTTGGCCGGCGGGAATCCCTGAACAAATATCGTCTTTGGCTCCGCTGTTTGAGTTTTTTTGCGTATTAACCATGCTTTATCTGGCGTTTGTCGGGTACAGTTCGTTAAAACTGCATGATAAACTG
>JAJWCP010000120.1 GCA_021617435.1 Pseudomonadota bacterium | reverse complement strand
TTCCATAATAATAACAATAATTAAAAAATAAAGTAAATATTGCAAAAATATTTTGAGCAGGGAAATTTTTTGTGATATATTATACGGATAAGAGTTGGAGGACAAAATGATAAAGTTATCAAAATCATGTCAATCCGGTCGCACCATGATTGAAACTATTGCTTATATCAGTGTGCTGATAACCATTACCATTTCAGTGGCTGCGGCAGTTAATCGCGGCTATCATAAATATCGCCTCGGTCGTATTAATCAGGAATTGACTGACTTAAAAAAAGTTATTAGTCAGCGCTATGTCGCGGCTGAAAATTACAAAGAAGTAAAGCTGCAAACGTTGGTAAATGAAAAAATTGTTCCTTATGATGTTCGCAAAGGCAGACACTCGTTCGGCGGAGATGTTAAAATCGGCAGCGGCGATACGGATGGCAGTACGTATTTTATTGAATTTGACAAATTGCCGCGCGATGTTTGTGTTGAACTCGGTTTAAAAGTTTGGTTGGTTAATGATGGCTCTGATTTAGACGTGATGAAAATCAACAACAAAACCTATGCTTGGAAGTTTTCCAACTCGGTTAACAGTTCAAACTATAAATTACCGGCTAATCCGAATGATGTCGCGACCGGTTGCAACAAAGAACATGATAATAAAATAGTGTGGTATTTTAATTAGTTTGTTGTTAATTAGATAAATTTGCTTGAAGTTGTTGAAATGAATTGCTAACTTTTGTGCATTAAATATTTAACAGAGGAGTTTTATTATGGTAAGCACAATCATTCTTCCGCCCGACTACAAACCGTCAGCCGATGAAGATTATATGAACGATACGCAACTTGAATATTTCCGCCAAAAATTGTTGGCATGGAAAAAGTCTTTGGTTGAGCAGTCGCAAGATACGTTAGATGACCTGCGCCAGGGTGGCTTGAATCAGCCTGATGAAATTGACCGAGCATCATTGGAAGCCGATAAATCGCTTGATTTGCGCACTAAAGACCGCGCCCGTAAACTTATTTCTAAAATTGATGAAGCTCTTGACCGCATTGAAGACGGCTCATACGGATATTGCGAAGAAACCGGCGAACCGATTGGCTTAGACCGTCTTGAAGCACGCCCGATTGCAACTCTTTCAATTGAAGCGCAGGAGCGCCATGAAAGAATGGAAAAAACTTACGACGATGAAGCTTAAACCATGCAAACCAAAGATTTTATTTTAGCTTCAGGGTCGCCTCAGCGCCGGCAGTTGTTGGAACAAATCGGATATGCGCCGAAAAAAATTATTCCGGCTGATATTGATGAAAACTGCAAAAAATACGAGCGCCCATTGCCGTATGTGCGCCGTATGGCTCTTGAAAAAGCTAAAAAAGTGGCAAGCGATAATCCAAATGAAAATGTTTTGGCGAGCGACACTATTATTACCGCCGGTTTGCGGATAATCCACAAGTCCAAAACACCCGAAGAGCAAGAGGCGGTTATGCGCCTTTTATCAGGGCGCAATCACAAGGTTATCAGCGCGGTTTGCTTAATTGATAAAAACGGCAAAATCAGCAGTCGTTGCGTTACCACTCGCATCAGTATGAAAAAATTATCTGAGGAAGAAATCAAAAGTTATATCGCCGGCAAAGAATGGGTCGGTGTTTGCGGTTATAAAATTGAGGGCGAATTAGCCGGATTTGTAAAAAATATGGTCGGTTCGTTTTCAGGGGTGGTTGGTTTGCCTTTATATGAAACCAAAAATTTATTAACAGGAGCTGGAATCAAATGAAAGCAGATACTTTAGTTTATGAATCAAACGGTGATGAAACGCGTCTGGCAGCTTTAGATGGCGGCAGAATGACAGAAGTTGATATTTATAATGAAAATCATGCCGGCGAGGGCAATGTTTACCTTGGTAAAATTACTCATAAATTGGAACTTGCTAATGGTCATACCGGCTTTTTGGTTGACATTGGCGATGGCGAAGAAGCTTTTATGAACGCTTATGAACACGATTTAAAAGAAGTTAACATGACTGAAGGGCAGAGCGTGGTTGTTCAGGTTGTGCAGGAAAAACGCGCTGAAAAAGGTGCTAAGGTTTCGCGCAATATTCAAATTGTCGGCACCACTGTGGTTTATCGCCCGTTTTATATGGGGGTTGATGTTTCTTCTAAAATTGAAGATAAAGACTTAGCTAAAACCTACCGCTCCGCCGTATGGGAAAATATTACCGGTCAGGAAGGCTGGGCAATCCGCACCGCCGCGGTTGATTTTCCGGTTGAAGATGTGCTTGAAGAAATGGTTAAACTGCGCAATGTTTATGATAATATCCGCGTAAAAGCCCGTAGCGCGTCTGCTCCGGCATTGCTTTATGTGCGTGAAAATCCGCTGTTTGAGTATATGCGCCGCTACAAAGACACTTTGCAGACTGTGGTGGTTAATAATCATAATCTTGAACATGAGCTTGAAGCAGTTACCGCGCCGGATATGGTAAAATATGTTGCCAAACCGTTTGCCGAATACGGGCTTGAAGACCAGATTATTGAGGCTTTAAGCCGCAGTGTGGCATTACCGAGCGGCGGCAGAATCCATATTCAGGAAACCCGCGCTTGCGTTGCCATAGACGTTGACAGCGGCGATTTAAAAGCCGGTAGTGAGGTTTCGCGCTTAAATGATGAGGCTGCGGTTGAAATTGCCCGTCAGATTCGCCTGAAGAATCTTTCCGGTAAAATTGTAATTGATTTTGCAGGCTCGTCCGAATATCGGTTTATGAAATCGGTAATTGACATTTTGCAGTCAGAGCTTGCCGATGACCCGTGCCGCGCGCGTGTTTTGGGTTTAAGCCGCGGCGGTAATGTTGAGGTTGTTCGTCAGCGCCGCCGTCCGTCATTGCTTGATGTTTATACGGAAGAATGCCCAACTTGCGCAGGTACGGGCAGGGTTGAAAAGTAATGGTTAGACCGCATAAATGCCCTATTTGCGGGCAAGAAACGTCAGATGAAAAATATCGTCCGTTTTGCTCCAAGCATTGCGCCGATATTGACTTAGGACGTTGGTTTAACGGCAGTTACAGCGTGCCGGCAAGCGAGCTTGACGAGCAAGATTATGAAGAGCTTGAGCAAGAGCTTAACAAACATCAAGAAGATGAAGAATAATAAAAATCCACCGACGCATGCCGGTGGATTTTTTAAAGGTAAATAGAGCAAGTAAAATAGCAATTATAACTTCATCTGATAGTAAAAAGAACAACAGTCTTTATCTTCACAAACATTACAGAAGTCTTCCATTTCCGCAACGGTTAAATCTTTAAGGCATTTACGGTCAGAACTGCAAT
>JAJWCP010000015.1:3759-16487 GCA_021617435.1 Pseudomonadota bacterium | reverse complement strand
GTTAAGGCATTATTGATGTTGAAAGGATAAAAAATGCCGTTTGAACCGCCGATTTACACCATTAAAGACGCATGGTTAAGTTTTGGGTTAAAGCCGCTTTTTACCGGAGCTGAGTTAAATATCAGCCGCGGCGATAAAGTCTGCCTTGTAGGACGCAACGGCTCAGGAAAATCTACCTTGCTCAAAGTTATTTCCGGTGTGATAGAACCCGATAAGGCTGAAATTTTTATTCAGCCGGGCACCAAAGTTTCCTATATGCCGCAAGAACCTGATTTTTCAGCTTTTGCCACTCTGCGCGAAGTGGTGCTTTCAGGGCTTGAAAATAACGGCGAAGGGCAGGAATATAAGGCTGATATTTTAATTAAACATCTCGGCATTTTGGAAAATCAATCCCCGCGGCAATCTTCCGGCGGCGAAATTAAAAAAGCAGCGCTTGCCAAAGCTCTTATCGGCGAGCCGGATATTTTACTGCTTGATGAGCCGACCAACCATTTAGATATTTCAACCATTGAAAAACTTGAAGAAATTATCAACAAGTTCACCGGCGCGGTTGTTGTAATCAGCCACGACCGTATGTTTTTAGAGCATGTTTCGCACAAAACCTTTTGGCTTGACCGCGGCGTTTTGCACACCAACAATAAAGGATTTGCGGCTTTTGACGAATGGCAGGAGCAAATTTTAGACCAAGAGATTATTGCTCAAAAATATCTTAACAAAAAAATTGAAGAAGAAACAGAATGGCTGCATAAAGGAGTAACTGCCCGCCGCAAACGTAATCAGGGCAGATTGCGCCGCTTGCAGCAGTTAAGGCAGGAGCGCCGCGAGCAAGTTAAACAAATCGGCTCCGTTAATTTGGAAATTGATTCCGGCGAAGTGCGCTCCCGCTTGGTTATTGAAGCCAAGCATATTTACAAATCATATGGCGAGCGTGAGTTGGTGAAAGACTTTTCTATCCGCATTATGAAGGGTAACCGCATCGGCATAGTCGGTCCTAACGGCGCCGGCAAAACCACATTAATCAAGCTACTCACCAAAAAAATTGCGCCGGATTCTGGTTTTGTGCGTATGGGTAAAAATTTGGAAGAAGCTTATTTTGACCAAAATCGCATTACGCTTGACCCTAAAAAAACTTTATGGAAAACCTTGTGCAATGAAGGCGACCATATTTGGGTGCGCGGGCATTGGTGTCATGTGGTTGCGTACTTAAAAGACTTTTTGTTTAAGCCGGAGCAGGCGCAGTGTCCGGTATCGTCATTGTCCGGCGGCGAAAAAAACCGCTTGATGCTGGCGGTGGCTTTGGCGCGCGCTTCTAACTTTTTGGTGCTTGACGAGCCTACTAACGACTTGGATATGGATACGCTTGACCTTTTGCAAGAGGTGTTGGATGAGTATCATGGCACAATTTTAATTGTCAGCCACGACCGCGATTTTATGGATAAAGTTGCAACATCATTACTGTATATGAAAGGCGATGGCACAATTATTGAGCATATCGGCAGTTACTCTGATTTAATTGCCAAACTTGAAAATAAACCGGTTAAAGAAGTTAAAAAAGCCAAACCATCACCGGCGCCGGAATCGGAGAGCGGCAAAAACAAAGCAATTTCGCGCTTAAGCTATAAAGACAAACGCTTAAATGAAATTTTACCCGATGAAATTGCGGCGCTTGAACAAAAAATTGTCGCCATTGAACAAATATTGTCTGAAGATGTTGAGCTTTACACCCGCAATCCGGATGAGTTTGACCGCTTAACTGCGGAGCTACAAGAGTGCCAACTTGATAAAGATGAAAAAGAAACCGCATGGCTTGAGTTGCAAATGAAAATTGAATCACTACAAAGCGGCGAATAGCTTATTTTTCAGCCAGTTTTTTCAATTCATAAAGTTTATCTAATGCCTCGCGTGGGGTAAGCTCATCAGGGTTTACACTTTGCATGGCAATTTTAAGCTCCGAAGGCTTTGGCTCTGCGGCAACCTGCTGTTGTAAATCAGCAAACAGCGGCAATTTAGCCTCAATACTTTCCGCCACGACTTTATCTTGCGAATTTTCCAAAGAGATTAACACCTGCTTCGCGCGCTGTAATACCAACTCCGGCAATCCTGCCAATTTGGCCACATGAATACCGTAAGAGCGGTCAGCAGTGCCGTCAATAACCTCGTGCATAAAAATAACTTCATCGTTAAATTCTTTAATTTTCATACAATGCAGGCTGAGGGCTTTAAGTTTTTCGGTTAAAGCGGTAAGCTCGTGATAATGCGTTGCGAACAATGCGCGGCAACGGTTCACTTCATGCAAGTGTTCCACTACTGCCCACGCGATTGAAAGCCCGTCATAAGTGGCGGTGCCGCGTCCGATTTCATCTAAAATAACAAACGAACGCGGAGTTGCCTGATTCAAAATCGCCGCGGTTTCAACCATTTCCACCATAAAAGTTGACCGACCACGCGATAAATCGTCAGAAGCTCCGACTCTTGAGAAAACTTTATCAATAATGCCGATGTGCGCCGCGGTGCATGGAACATAAAATCCGGTTTGCGCCATAATGGCAATAATGGCGTTTTGCCGCAAAAAGGTTGATTTACCCGCCATGTTCGGACCAGTGAGCAGCCAAATCCGGTTAGTTTCGTCGTTTACGGAGCAGTCATTGCCCACAAATTCAGCGGCTTTTTCTTTTTTAAGCGCTAATTCCACTACTGGATGTCGTCCGTTTTTAATTTCAAATACGGTGGAATTATCTAAAACCGGTCGGCAGTATTGCTCCTCAATCGCTAAATCGGCGGTGGCGGCGGCAACATCAAGTTCCGCTAATGCGCTTGCCGAAGCGGAAATATCATCAGAGGCGCATAAAATATCTTCCGTCAGTTTGGCAAAAAGCTCAACTTCCATTGCAACTGATTTTTCTGAGGCGCTTCTGATTTCTTTTTCCAAATCAGTTAATTCAACCGTAACAAAGCGCGAGGCGTTTAACACCGATTGCCTATGAATAAATTGTGGGTTTTGTAAAATATCTTTGGCAAATTTAGCCTGAATTTCAATAAAATATCCGAGCACACCGTTAAAACGAATTTTTAAGTTGGAAATACCGGTTTCTTTAATATATTTTTGCTCTAATTTGCTGATAAGTTCGCGGCTGTTTTTTTGTAAAGCTTTAAGTTCGTCTAATGCCGGATAATATCCTTCGCGGATAAATCCTCCGTCGCGCGCCAAAATCGGCAAGTCTTCAACATCAAGCAAAGCTCGCCCTATGTTGTCAACAATATGGCTAAAGTCACAAAGTTTGGCGAGCACGTCGCTCACTGCTTTCGGCAATGCGGCAATCAGTTTATTATATTTGCCGTATGAATTTATCAGATTTTTGATTTTTGGAATAAACGACAAGGTAATGCCGAGCATTGCCATATCTTTAGGTCCGCCGCGCCCTAAGACTAGGCGTGAAACGGTGCGCTCCAAATCAGCAAAGTCTTGAAAGTAAGTGCGCAATTCTGTTCTTATTTCCGGCACGCTGATAAAAAAGTCAGCCAAATCAAGGCGGCGGTTAATTTCATTAATATCAAGCGACGGATTGTTTAAGCGGTATGCAAGTAATCTGGCGCCGGCTCCGGTGATGGTGCGGTCAATCGTGCCTAGCAACGAACTTTTTTTATCGCCGTTTACCGATTCAAAAATCTCAAGACTGTTGCGAGTGGCGTTGTCAATTTCCATACACAGAGCGTCAGTAATTTTAATCGGTTTTTTAATGCGCGGCATTTTGCCTTTTTGGGTGTTTTCAACATAGTCTAAAGCCGTACCGGCGGCGGCTAATTCCACTTTTGAAAAATTACCGAATGCTTCTAAGGTTTTTACATTCAGGATTTTTTCAAGAGATTGCTGAGCAGACGCGGCATTAAAACGCGCTTGCGGCAAAACGGTTAATTTTTCACGGTATAAATTAAGAATATGAAACAAATCGGGCGATTGCATCATGCTGTCGGGCGCAATAATTTCCACCGGATTAATTTTAGTTAAAAAAGCTTGCAGACAAGCCGCGGTTTGTTCTCCTGAAATTTCATTGAGCTTGGTAAAAAAATCGCCAGTTGATAAGTCAAGCCAAGCAAAGCCAAAGCTGTTACCGATTTTGTTACAGCATAGCAGATAGTTGTTTTTGCGGGCGTCAAGCAGATTGTCTTCAGTTAAAGTTCCGGGGGTGACAAGGCGGATAACATCGCGTTGCACCACTGATTTGGCGCCGCGTTTGCGAGCCTCTTCCGGAGATTCCATCTGCTCGCAGATTGCTACTTTATAGCCCTGATGAATAAGGCGCGCCATATAGTTTTCATAAGCGTGGAATGGCACTCCGCACATTGGAATATTTTGCCCCTCAGCCTTGCCGCGCTTGGTCAAGGCAATGTCTAATGCCTTTGAAGCCACCAGAGCGTCATCAAAAAACAGCTCGTAAAAATCGCCCATGCGGTAAAACACCAAATAATCTTTATGGGCTTCTTTAATTTTCATATATTGGGCCATTGCGGGCGTTAAATTGGCATATTCTTCACTCATTGCGCTACCGATAACTACTATTAAACAAATTTAAACCTGTTACATAATAATATATCTTTAAGGATGCTTCATAGCTATTTTTAGGAAGTGTCAACAGTTTTTTTGCAACACCGCACGAGGCTTGTATGTTATTTAAAAAAATTGGACCGTTAAAAATTGAGCGTAATTCCAACTTTGCCGCCAGAGGTTTGTTTGTGTCGTTACCTCCGGCTTTGGTGTTTGTTTTATTGGTGGAATTTAATTTATTGGAGCCGTATTGGGCAATTATCGCTTATGTTTTGGTCATCGCGTTTAATTGTATATTCTTGGTGCCGCTCAGCTCAGAACTGCAACAGGTAAAAAGTTATATTAACCGCTTAGCCTCCGGTGAGGCCGATGATAAAATAAACCTTAATTTTTCGGAGCAGGAAGCCAAAGATATTGCCGAGGCGGTTAACTCCATGCACAAATTTTGGCTTTATAAAACCGATGCGTTGGAAGCGCAGGCAATGTCGGATACCGCCGTACTTGACAGCCTGCCTGACCCGATTTTAATGACTGACCGTTCCGGCAATATTATCGGCGCTAACTTGGCGTCACGCCAGTTGCTTGACAGCAATATCACCGATAAAAACGTAAGTGATATTTTTGTATCCAACAATTTTATTAACGCCGTTAATAAGGTGCTCAAAAAAGAAAGCGCGGCGGAAAATTTAATTTTTTATGCCCACGGCAAACTCAACAAAAAAATGTACGCGCATATTAAACAGCTTCCGTGGTTTTCAAAGGGTAGGGCGGTTGCCGTCATTTCGTTGTATGATTTAAGCAAAGCCATGATGGTTGAAAAAATGCAATCTGATTTTGTTGCCAATGCCAGCCACGAATTGCGCACTCCGCTATCGGTTATTTCCGGTTTTATTGAAACTTTACAAACTACCGCGCATGATGATGAACAAGCCCGTGATACATTTTTAAAAATTATGGCGGAACAAGCTGAATTTATGTCGTCTTTAATTGAAAATCTGCTCTCGTTGTCGCGTATTGAAATGTTGCAAGACAAACTGCCCGATGAACAAACCGATGTTGTTAAAGTGATTAATGAAGCCTCTGATGCCCTTTCCTTAAAGGCGACGGAGCGCAATATGCGTATCGTAACTGAGGTTGAAGATAAAATTCCGCTGATTACCGCAGATTCGCATCAGGTACGCCAACTGGTGCAAAATCTGCTTGACAACGCCGTTAAATATGGTGTGAGCCCTAGCGATATTACCGTAAGTCTTAAAACAGTTGAGGCTATTCCTAACTCTAAAAGTTTCAATGTTGCCAAAGGCAAAGCATTAGCCATAGCCGTGAATAATAAAGGTCCGAAAATCAGCGCCGACAACTTAAAGCGCCTGACCGAACGTTTTTACCGCATGCAGGAACATAAAGATTTAAATATAAAAGGAACAGGTTTGGGACTAGCTATTGCCAAGCAGATTATCATGCGTCACCGCGGTAATTTAACCGTTAATTCAACCAATTATAATGGTACCACGTTTACGGTATATTTACCGATTAAGATTGACTAATTTTATTTTATGGTTATCTTATCCGTAACTGCAAATTTTTTACAGGTGATTTATGAAGTTTAATTACGGCTCAATCTGGAAGATGAGTTATCCGTTGATATTTAGCTTGCTTATTCAACAGCTTATCGGCATTACCGATGTTATATATTTGGAACGTGTGAGCGAAGTTGCGCTTGCCGGTTCGGCTTTGGGTTCAACTTATTTCTTTACGATTTTTATTATTGCGTTCGGGTTCAGTATCGGTGCGCAAATTATCATGGCGCGCCGCAACGGTGAAAAACGTTATTCACGTATCGGCGAAGTCTTATATCAGGGATGCGCGTTTTTATTTGTACTTGCGTTTGTTGGTATTTTTCTTTCCAAATGGCTGACGCCGCACTTTTTGCAACTTATTATTTCAAGCCCTGAAGTGTATGAAGCCGCGTATCAGTACATTGATTGGCGTATGTGGGGTTTGGTTTGCGCCTCGCTGATTATTATGATGCGCTCGTTTTTGGTTGCCATTACCACAACTTGTATATTAACTTTTATTTCACTGGTGATGGTGCTTGCCAATATTATCTTAAACTATATTTTTATTTTCGGTAAATTCGGTTTTCCGGCGATGGGGATTGCCGGCGCGGCATTTGCCTCTAACTTATCTGAAATAATTACCGTGGTGGCATGCGTGGTTTATTTTGCGCTGAAGATTGATTTACAAAAATACGGTTTATTGAAATTTGTTTATGCTAAATGGAGTTTGCTTAAATCTATTTTGCAAGTTTCATTTTGGACCATGGTGCAACAGTTTGTTTCGGTCTTTTCATGGTTTTTATTTTTTGTGGCGATTGAACACCTTGGTGAAAAAGAATTGGCGGTTTCAAATATTTTGCGTAGCGTGTCGTCATTTCCGTATGTTATTATTAATTCATTCGGCGCGGTGGCAAGCTCTCTTACCGGTAATTTAATCGGACAAAGGCACAGCAAGGCGGTTATGCCGGTTTGCCACCGAATTATGAATTTATGCGCTTTGCTGGTAATGCCGGTGCTGATTGCCATGACTGTGTTTACTTATCCGATATTAAGAGTTTATACCGATAATAATGAGTTGATAGCTCTTTCGGTCGCGCCTTATTGGGTTATGCTGGTTTCATTTATTGTCTCTGCTCCAGCGTGGATATTGTTTTGCACGGCGTCCGGCACCGGCAACACTCGTGTTGCGTTTTTTATGGAGTTGGTTTCGTTGGTGTTTTACTCCATGCACATTGTGTTGGTGATTTTAGTTTACAAATTATCGCTCGCTTGGTGTTGGACGGCTGACGCTGTTTATAATATTGTTATTTTAGTTCTTTCCGCTTTATATCTCTATTCCGGCAAATGGCACGGTAAAAAAGTGTAATTTTTCGGTTGACTGAGTTAAAAGTTGTGCTACAACTTTAATTTAAACAAGCTCAAAGGCTCCCTGATTATGATTTATCGCGGTATTGGCACTGGTCTTATCTTGTTGCTTTTTGCGCCGTTGGTGTCCTATAATTTCAGCCCGATGTTTTTTTATTTGTGCATTTTTCAGGGCTTTTTAATTGCTTATTTAGACAATCGCTTGTTTAATGCTGCCAATAGTTTTGGAGCTGAAGTTACCAGTGTTATTCAGCCTATCATCATTTTAATTCTGACCGTTTAGAGTTTTGCGTAAAATTGCAGGGGTTAAAATCGGCGGCAATATCACCGGGTTTTGATTATGCGGCGGATAGTACACATATAGCGGAACGCCACTGCGACTGTATTGTTTTATTATGGCGCCGATTTGCTCATCGCGATTAGTCCAATCCGCCTTAAACAAGTTTATATTATGTCGCCGCGCTAATGTCTCAAAATTTTCGGTATCAAGCGAAGTTTTTTCATTCATCAGGCAGGTTATGCACCATTTTGCAGTAAAATCAATAAACACCGGCTCGCCGTTATTAATTAAATTTTGCGCAATTTGCGGGTTGTATTGCTGCCAAATTGAGTTTGATTGTTCAGGGGCAAAAGTTTTAATCTGATGATATAAAATCCACCCTAACCACAGACAGGTTAAAAACATCGGTATGGCTAAAATCTTTTTCAGCGCAGTGGTCCAGTAACCTGATTTTGGTAAAATGCGCTTAACCGCGGACGGATAAATTTCAATCAATGTAAACGGAAGCGCATATCCCAAACCTAAGCTCAAAAATATCGGAAAATAAAGAGCGTGCGGCTGCAACAGCGCATAACCGATAGCGGCTCCCATGAACGGACCGGTGCATGGGCTAGCAATCAGCACCGCAAAAAATCCGGTTAAAAACGAGTTTATGCCTGATAAGCGGTTCATTAAATTTAAAATCGGGGAATTGTCGCGCCATTTAATAACATCAAGCATCATTAAGCCCAAAATGCCGAACAGCGCCAACATAATGCCTACAAATATCGGTGATTGCAGCTGGAACCCCCAACCGACTTCATAGCCGCCGTATCGCAGTAAATAAAGTAGCGCCGCAATAAGCGCAAAGCAGCACAGCACTCCCGCTAAATATAAAATTCCGTTTTTAAAATGTTTGCTCTCAGTTGTGCTTTTAGTCAGCGAAACAGCTTTTAAACTCAAAATCGGAAACACGCAGGGCATAAAATTCAAAATCAGTCCGCCTAAAAATGCCAGCAACAATATATAAATATTTCCGCTTTGTTGATACAAACTCATTGGCAATACATTATACTTCATGGCTTTGCCGTTATAAAACAAAATGCCTTTTTGCGGAATTAAATGTTTGTCTTCCGCTTCAGCTTCAATTTCCAGCCTGTTATTATTAATTGATGCTTGCTGTTCTGCGTCTGCGGCTATAATGTTTTTTAGGTACGGTATAAAATAAAATGAGGCAGATTCTTTAGCCCAATCAGCATCAGGAAAAATGATTCTGATAATGCCGTTTTTATTTTCGGCATAAGCCGCATTTAAAGCTTGCTCCGGAAAAGTTTTTTGCGCTTGCTCAATTGCGCTCTGCCATTCAGGAGTTAAAATATTTTGTTCGCCTTGCAATGGCAGTTTTATTGTAAATTCCGGTTCGTAAGGTTCACAAACGTCTTTGCAGGCAACTAAGCTGATTTTTAATTTAAGCTCCGTGTCATAGGTAAAATCAGCACGGGTTTTAAGGTTAAATAAATAATATGCAATGCCAGAGTATCCGAATTGGGTTAATATTCCGCCGTATAAAAATTTTTCCGGTGTGCTTTCATTTAATCGCGCCACCGTAACATTATGCGGCGGTTGCCACACAAATGTAGTGGGAGTACCGGCATCGCCTGCGTTATTCCAAGCAATGTGCCAACCGTTTAAGAGCTTAAATTCAACCAGAATATTAAAATTTTTCATCTTGTTAATTTGGCGGTATTGCGGATAAACGCTGATGACAACTTTGTCATTTTGAAAACGCAAAGTTGCGGCGTTTGCCGCATTAAATGTAAGCGCAATACCGCAAACTAACAGGCACAGAAAAATTTTTATTATTTTCATCGGCTACTTTTTGCCCTTTGTCGCAATTTCAAAATTATAATAAGCGTTGCTGATAACGAGTAATGATTTTCCGATTAAAAACAGTCCGAAAAATAGCGCCAACTGCATAAAAAATACCGGAAGAATGCTCATTAAAAACAGCGCAGCAAAAATATCGGCATTTTGCATAGCGCCCCACATGCAAATTTTTGATTTTGTGCTGTTAAGGTCTTGGTATGAGTGTCCGCCGACCAACGCTGAACCAAGCAATGCGGCGCTGGCAATCAGCAACGCCACCAATAAAAAGGCTCCGGAGGTTGCATTGTTATCAGGGTTGGCTAAAATAAAGCCCAAAATAAACAATCCGGCGGAAGTATAGTCTGAGCATATATCTAAAAATGCCCCGAACGGAGTTATTTGATGTTGACGGGCGCTGATACCGTCAAGCACATCGCACAAACGGTTTAATACTAGGCATAAAAAGGCAAAAAAGTAACCGCTTATCGCCAAAAAATTAAGTCCGAGTACGGCAAAAAACAAGCCGGCAAACGTAATCATATTGGCGCTTATGCCGTGTTTGGTCAGCATTTTGGAAAAACTTTCAAGCTTAGCATAAGCTTTTTTACTGTATGAGCATGAAAAAACTTTTTGAAAAAGAGCTTCCGCTTGTTGTGTGATTTGTTTAATAGACATTAAAGCCTCCTTAAAATAAGTTAATTAAAATATTGTCTTAATACTAAAAATTTCAATCTTCCGTAATGGTAAATTTGTTAACCCCGATGCCGACTCCGACGGCGGCATATCCGACCGTATCACTCTTAAACTCCAAAAGCAGTTTTCCGTCATGCAAAAGAGTTGTCGGAATAGCAATTATGCGTTCAATCGGTTGGCTGACTGTATCAGCAAAATTCCATTCTGCAAGCGGCTGATTATTAGCAAAAACTTTAATATTGCGCTTGCCGCCCTTTACAAACAGCAATCTGAAGTTAATGTTTACGTTAATATTTTGAGCGCTTGTTTTCGGCAGAGTAAGTGATAATGTGTCAAGCCAAACGCTATTAAATGAAATTTCTGAAAACGAAGCAAACTCTTTTATCTGTTCCGGCTCTACAATTGTAGTCCCGAACTTTGCGTACGAGTTGTAAAGCGGCGTAAAAACATAGCGGCTGCGATTAAATTCGTTATATTCTTCCGCCATTTTTTGTAGCTCCGTATCAAAACTTGCGCCATATTTGGTATATAAAGTGCTTTCAGCTTCAAACAATGAATATCCGAGCCCGAATTTACCACTGAACTTAACTCCTAACGCCTCTAAAACCGTTGCCGGTAAATCAACCGTGGTCCAAGCTTGAGAGTGCACATTTTGGGTAGTTGCCGAGTTGAGAATCATATTAAAAATATGCCGATTTTTTTGCTTCAAATACAGTTCGTTGCCGCCGGTTCGGGTATGGTCGCCGATTACAACTACCGTGGTGTTATCATAAAAATCCTGCTCTTTGAGCCAGTTAATAAAATCAGCCGCCATAATATCGGTGCAAACGGCAACATCGCGGTGGGCGTTTCCGGTTTTAGGGCATTGCTGGTCAACGTAAAAATCAGGCTCGTGCGTGTCAAGCGTCAGCATTGAAAATAAAAACGGCTTGTCTTTAGCGGCAATTTCCGTAAGCCGTTGTTTGGCAAGCGTATATAAAGCGCTGTCGCGAACTCCCCAAGCGTTACCCTGAAACTTTTCTAAGCTTAATCCGAACCGAGATTCTAATTCACGCGTTCCGACCACGTCTTTAAACCCGTGAGAATTAAAAAATATGCCGGTGCGCGTAAAGTCAAGTGGGGCGCCTTTCATAAAATAAGTGTCATACCCGTTCTGCTCCAAAATTTGCGGATAGCAGATAAGCCGCGGCAAAAAGTTATTATACGAGGTAAAATCTTTGTTTTTAATCAGTTTAAACGGAACTCCGCAATAGCTTGCCACCATGGCAGCAATAGTGTAATCTTGCCCGGCTAGCTGATGAAAGTTGTCAAAAGATATGTTTACATCTGCCATTTGGCTTAAATGCGGCAACAGATTTTTGCCGACCAGCTCAGGTTTTTCATATTCGCTTTCAAGCGATTCTATATGCAATATAATCAAATTCCGTTTATGCTCCGGAAAAATAAAAGTATCGTCTTGCGGATTATGATATTCTTTGGCGTAAATATCAGAATAAGTGTTTTGATTGATAATATACCCGATAAGCTGCAACTTATAGATCGGATACCCTAAACTTAAAATGATAATCAGCCAAATATAGCGCGTTTTTTTTATGTATCCTACCAAAAGCGCGGCAACAATCAGCGCCGGAATTAACGCAAACAGCACATAACTTTTTAATACCTCAGTAGCCACATCGTTGCCGGTATGAGTGGCGTTAGCCAAAATTTGTTCAATATAAACATTGCCCCATATCAGGTTAGTTCGTATCATGGCAAACAATATAAATAATGCCGCGCCAAGTATGGCGGTAATCAAAGTGTCAGCAAACAGCTGTTTTAGGTTTAACATGGTTGC
This sequence comes from Pseudomonadota bacterium, assembly GCA_021617435.1. GTDB lineage: Bacteria > Pseudomonadota > Alphaproteobacteria > RF32 > CAG-239 > CAAFZY01. The sequence goes on along the minus strand of JAJWCP010000015.1, from coordinate 4,368 downwards.
TCCAAAAGGTTTTTAATTTTCAGGATAATGTCATCAAACATCGCGTAAGTTAAAACGCCGGTGTTGATGTTATAGCGAGATGTGTGGTACGAATCAACAAGCGTTAATCCGCCTTTGAGCCGATATACGGTGCTGTGGGCGAATTTGTGTTCTGATTGTTTTATTCCTAAAACCCTAAGTACCGCATTGTGCGAAACCACGCCGAGCGATAAAATAATTTTTAAGTTCGGCATGGCTTTAATTTCCGCGCTTAAAAAGTTTCCGCAGGTTTTAGCCTCATCGCCGCATACTTTATTTTGCGGCGGAACGCAGCGCACGGCGTTGGTAACCCGAACATTAATAAGTTCAAATCCATCGTCTTTCTTTTTTTGATAATCACCTGTTGCAAATCCGAATTTTTTTAATGCCGGATACAACACATCACCGGCGTAATCATTAGTAAACGGGCGATTCGTCTGATTGGCGCCGTTAAGCCCAGGAGCCATGCCGACCACTAATATTTGCGCGCCAAGCGAGCCGAACGATTCAACCGGCCCGTTATGATAGGTTGGAAATTTTTGTTTGTTTTGCAATCGGAACTGTACCAAACGCGGGCATAAAGCGCAATTG
>JAJWCP010000015.1:0-3749 GCA_021617435.1 Pseudomonadota bacterium | reverse complement strand
ATTGTCGTCAGGGAGACAAAATGTCATAATTCACCTCAATTATTAATTTTTTATATTGTTAGCACAAAAAAAATCATCCTGCACTATTTAAAATCATTTTTTGCAGAATATATACACGCCATAAGTATTATAAAAAGACAATATAATACTTTGTGAACTACCGATGACTAGATTATCAATCAAAACTATTTATAAATAGGAGTTTAAATATGAAAAAAACATTATTGTTGGCAGGAGTTGCCAGTGTTTTGTCTTTTAGTGCCGGTGCCGCGGAGTTTAATTGGATGCGCGATTGGCAGCCTTATATCGGTGCTGATTACGTTTATTCAAACGCTAAATTGGGCGGTAAAGCGCAGGCAATGCGTAAAGCCTACAATTCAGGCGCGGTAAATATCGGTGCCAGAATGTATGATTATTACGGTCTTGAAGCTTTTTATCAGCAATCGGGCGGTCGTAAAAAGAACAAAGATGACGGCGCTTATAAATCCGAATTTTTGGCATATGGTGTTGATGCTTACGGTTATATGCCGATTATGTGCAGCAAATTTAATTTGCTCGGCTCATTAGGTATAGCTAACTACCGTGTCAGATTAAAATTCCCTGATGAAAAATCAGGTCATCACAATCGTATCGGCTATCGTGCCGGCGTTGGTATGCAATGGGATTTCACTGACCACTTAGCCGCCAGAGTAATGGGGCGTTACAGCTATTTGGGTATGAGCAAACTGGATAACTTCAAAGAAGTTACCGCCGGTTTAAGATACACCTTTTAAGCTGAAAAACGCTTCTGCAATGCCCTGATTTTTAACAATCGGGGTATTGTTTTTTTAAATGCTGTTTACAATCGTAAACTTTTTTGCTACAAAATAAACTGATTAACATCATAATGGTGCTGTATGTTTGCAAAACTGAAAAATAAAATTCAATCAACTCATTTGGTAGAAAATTACTCTCGCATTCTGCCTTATGTTTATCCGTATTGGGGCAGAGCGCTGATTGCGGTTTTAATTACGATTCCGATTGGCGGTATGGACGCGGTTATTGCTTGGTCGTTAAAACCTTATATGGACGTGGTCATGGTTGAAAAAAACACCGCCTCAACGTGGTATATTCCGGTGTTGATAATTATTTTCAGCTGCCTGCAAAGCGGGTTCAGTTATATGGCTACCTACCTTAACACCTGGGTCGGACGTAAAATTGCCAACGATGTTAAAATTAAGCTTTTTGATAAATTAATGCACTTTGACGCTTGTTTTTTTGATAAAAATACTTCAGGTAACATTATTTTCAGGTTTAACAACGACGTAGACAGCGCCTGCAACGGACTTTTGAACAATATGAAGCTTTTTACCACCCGTTTATTTTCATCGCTTTCATTAATCGGCGTGCTTTTTTATAATTCGTGGCAGTTGGCGATTATCGCGGTGGTAGTGCTGCTTGGCGCCTTGTATCCGTTAACCACGGTGCGTCGCCGCATTAAATCAATTATGGATAAAACCGTTTTTTCGGGTGCGGCGGTTGTAACCCATTATAATGAAACTTTTAACGGTAACCGCATTATTTCATCATACAATTTGTATGACTACCAAAACGCTCGCTTTCAACAAACTTTACGTTCCGTGTTCGGTTTAGGCATGAAAATGATTCAGCGTACCGGCATGCTCTCGCCGATGATGCACTTTGTGGTATCGTTAGGTGTTGCCGCCGTTATTTGGACAGGCAGTCACTTGATTGTAACCCATCAGATTACCTCAGGTAACTTTGTGTCGTTTATTGCCGCGCTGATTATGCTTTATAATCCGATAAAAAGCATCGGCAACAATTATAACAACATTCAACTTTCATTTATGGCGATGGAGCGGGTGTTTTCCGCCCTTGACAGCAAGCCGCAAATTTGTAACCGCGCGGGGGCAACTGAGCTTAAAGGTGTTAAACAAGGCATTGCATATAAAGACATTTGCTTTGAATACGTTAAGGGAAAACCGGTTTTAAAACATATTAATCTAAATGTTGAAGTTGGGCAGACTATTGCTTTTGTAGGCAATTCCGGCGGCGGTAAAACCACTATGGTCAATCTGTTGCCTCGTTTTTATGATGTTACTTCCGGCTCGCTGTGCATAGACGGCAAAGACGTGCGCGATTACACATTGGAGTCGTTGCGCAATAATATTTCAGTGGTGTTTCAGGATAACTTTTTATTCTCCGGCACTATCCGTGAAAACATTATGCTTGGCAATGAAAACGCCACATCTGAACAGGTTGATAAAGCGGTTAAAAGCGCCTGCTTAGACGAGTTTGTTAAAACCTTAGACAAAGGGCTTGACACGCCAATCGGTGAGCGCGGTATGCTGCTATCCGGCGGACAAAGGCAGCGGGTGGCAATAGCCAGAGCCTTTGTTAAAAACGCCCCGATAGTTATTTTAGACGAGGCGACTTCCGCCCTTGATAACAATTCTGAAGCCATTGTTCAGCAAGCGATAGAAAACTTAATGGCGGACCGCACTGTGTTTGTAATTGCACATCGGCTTTCAACCGTGCGCCATGCCGATAAAATTGTGGTAATAAATTACGGACAAATTGTTGAATCCGGCACGCATGAAGAATTGCTCGCGCATGAAAACGGAATTTATGCCTCGTTGTATCAAGCTCAGCTCAAATAAACTTTTTTACCTAAACTAATTGTTAACCATAATGCATTTAAATACATTTAATACGGCGATTCTGCCGCGGGATTTAAAATTGACAATAACGGGATAACAATGCACGGATTTTATAACATATTTGCAAAAGTAAAAAGTTCATCCGGTTTTTTGTTGATTATCATCTTAACCTTTATTTACTTTAGCTTTTACGCGGTAAAGGGGGAACGCGGATTTTTGCGTTATGTTTATTTAACCGATGAGGTTAAAGAGGCGCATCGCGCGGCGGAAAAATATGCGGCGGAAAAATCAGAATGGGAGTCAAAAGTTAAGCTTTTGTCGCCGGAAAGTCTAGATTTGGATATGTTAAACGAGCGCGCACACATAGTGCTTAATATGGTTGGCAAAGACGAATTTATTATTTTAGATGAAGATGATATAAAATAAAATTCTTTATTTTTTGTAATTTATCTGCTATATTATGGCAGATTTAGCGCGATGTATTATACATCGCATTGAAATAACGGAATATTTATGGCGAGGATTTTACGAAAATTCAAAGTTAAAAAACCTTCCGCGGTTAGTTATAATACCAAAAGGCCGGTGTTTTCCAATAAAGAGATTATTTTCAGAAGCGGTGGTCGGGCTAAGGTTTTTAATATTTCATCAAAACTTCAGATGTTTTTGCTGACGTTGTTGCTAATTGTCGGCGGCTGGAGCGCGTACTCGTATTATATGTATAACAAATCAGATAAAATTATTTCCGTTAAAGACCGTGAACTTGATGAGACCCGTAGCGCGTATGTTGATTTAATGACTGATTTTGTAGCGATTCACCGTAATATCAGCTCTATGTTTACTTTAATTGAAGAAGGGCAGGCTCAAGATGAACTTAACCTTCATCGCTACAAGCAACAGGCTCAGGTGGTTGAGGAAAAAATCCGCCGCATTGCCGATTCTACTGATTGGCTTGAGGAAGACGAGTTGGAAGAAAAAACCACATTGCGCGATGCGCTTTTGCAACGCGATAGGGCTGTTTCGGAACGCAATGAGCTGCTTCAAAAAATCAGCGTTTTGCAAAGCAGTCTTGAAAATCTTGAAGTTTCAGAG
>JAJWCP010000014.1 GCA_021617435.1 Pseudomonadota bacterium | reverse complement strand
AGTATATAGTGTGTTTTGTTTTTTGTTTCAATATCACCGCGGTCAATGCGGCAGAAGTTATTGCCGATTTTGATGAAGTTTTGCCGGCAGAGCTGGAGGCTTTCGGCAGAGCCGATTTGCCAGATGCAACGCAAATGCAGAGTATTTTATATGGTGAAGACACTAATGAGTTGGGGCGGATTATTCTGCTCGGCAAATATTTTGACGCCAAATATCCCAATGATTTAATTAATAATGATTTCAGCGATGATGTAGCCGCCATTTTTCCGGAATTATCGCAACAAGAAGTTTATGACCGCACTAATTATATTCGTCACGCCGTTAATTTGTATCGGTGGGGAACCAATAAATATAATGATATAAAAGCAAAACTCGCCGTTCCGGAAGAACCGCCTTTGATTGCCGATGATGATGAATATGACGACCCTAAAAAATATACCTATATTGAAACCGAACCTGACAAAATCGCGGTAGTTTATGATTTTAAAAAAGTATTGACCTATGGTAACAACCCGCGCGATTTAAAAGCCATTGAAGCAAAAAAACAGCGTGAGGCGGAAAGTAAACAACACAAAACCGGATTTGATAAATTTAAGTCTATGGCAAGCAAGCTTGAATTTGCAAAACTGCCGTTTTACGGAATTTCATTACCCAACCCTTTTGTCGGTAACGCCGGTGTGGGCGAATGGCTGTACGGCAGAGGCTTTAAGGCTCGTTTAATTTCAGAGTTGGCGGAAATAAATTCGTCAGACAAATTTTTAGCCGCAATTCATGTGGGAATACCGCAGCACCGCTTTATGCTCGCGACCAGCTTATCCGAACATTTGCAAAAGCCGCGAATTATTTTTGAAGAAATGCAAAATATAAAATCATATAAAGTTTATAATCCGACTCCGATGAATGTACTGAATGATAAAATTGTCGGCGGATATGCCGGTGATTTGGCTTTTCCGATAGAATTTGAAACACTTGAGCCAAATAAGCCGATTAAACTCAAAGCTAAAATTGTTTTTAACAGCTGCGACAATAACTTAAATTGCGAACTTACCGACTTTTTACCGGAATTACAAATTGAAAACGGAGAAGAAAATAAAACTTCCGGCATGCAAAATTTTATTCGTCAAACTTTTTATAATCTGCCGCAAGATAATAATAACAATTTAATCCTCAAAAGCCACTCGTTAACGATTGATAAAAACAGCGGCAATGTTTCACAATTACAGTTTGTCTTTGCGTTTAAGGGTAAAATAAGCAATTTTGCCATATTTTTAGAAGATGAAAATTACACGGCTTTTACACGCCCGGCCGTTACCGTCAATGACAATCTGATTTATGTTACTACAGAGCCGCTCACCAATGCCGACAAACTGCTCAATAAAGAAATTACCATAACGGCGCGGCTTAATAATTACACCGCCATTACTCAAAAAGCAACGCTGACCACCGGCGAACCGGATTTGGATTTCAGTAATTTAAGCCTTCCTGCCGCTTTACGCTTTTGCTTATTTGCCGGATTATTATTTGCTTTTATGCCGGCGGGGTTGGGATTTTTGTTGCTGATTTTAAGCAAAACCGATTACAATAAATTGCAGCCTGTTATATACGGAATTGTTGCCGGCGCCAATATTATGGCAGCGCTTGCCGTTATTTTTTACGGAGCTGATTTTGTATGGGGTAATCAATATGCTTCTTTTGCTTATTTAAGTGTGCTCACGGCAGGAACAGCGGCGATTTTATCCGGTTTAAAATATTCTGACTTATTGCCAAACAAATACACTTCGTCAGTATTGCTTGCTACCGGAATTATGCTCAGCTTTTATCTTCCGATTTTCGGCACTGCGTATACGGCACGCATTGCGGCTTATTTTACCGCCGCAAATCACTGGTATCAGTTGTTAGCGGCTAACTTTGCGGCATTTGTGATTGCTTTGCCCTACATCATTTTACTAATTATCAGTAAAATCAGCCCCAAGACGGTTTTGCCTCAAAAAGCCAAAAAAGTGGCGCTAACCCTTGGCGTATTTTTGTTGCTGATTTGCTTTATTGTTGCCGCAGGTAGAATAATACTGCAACTCAGCGGCTGGCAAATTGTCAAATTTACTTTGGCTTTGGCAGTTGTTTGGCTTTTATTTGATTATTTATGCCGTTTTTTGCAGGCTTTAGCGCAAGTATCCGTACCGCAAAAACAAAAGGAAGTTGCCCGCAAAGTTATCGGAGGATTGTTTGCGCTTATTACCATAGCTTTTGCATTGATAACATCTCATCTTAAAAGCTTGCCGAAACAGGTTGCAAACGCTTATAATGAAAAGGCTTTAACTGATTACATCGCCACCGGACATAATGTATTGGTTGCCATCACGCCGGAGTGGTGTTTTACATGCAAAGTAAATAGCTTTTTAACCTTTAACAAGCGCAATTTTGAACGTTGGAAAACCGATTATAAACTTGTATACATGACGGTTGACGCAAATAATACGGCGCAGGTTGGATACCTTTTAAGGCGGTATCATCAAACCGGATTACCTTTATACATTCTGTTTAATTATCAGTTTGAAAACGGAATAATTTTATCGCCCTCGGTTGATGAAACATCATTTCAACAGTTTCTGACTGATTTTTAAGCACCCTCATCCTTATCGCCTAAAAAAATTTTGTATAACGGCTTGCGGTATATCCACAAATTTATCACGCCAAATATAAGCGACATAGAACCGAACAAATACAAAAAATAATACCAATTAAGTTCGCTTTCCTGCATAAGCACGGTTTGTTTTGTGCTGCTGATAAACATTATGGCAACCGCAGTTAAGGCAAACGCAAACACAAAGCCTAAAATCCAAACCCGTTTTACAATCACGGGAGGAACGGTAAAGCTCATTAAAAGATAAATAAAAAACAAGGCGATAAACAAAAATATTTCCATAACACCCTCCTTTGAGCCAAGTGTTATTAAAATATATGCTTTAATCAGCAGTTTTCAATTAACTGTTAAAATTAAGTCCCCAATCGGAGTAACGCGCCGGATCTTCGCCCCAATTTTCACGCACTTTAACAAATAAAAACAGATGGATACGATTGTCTAACATATCTTCAAGTTCGCGCCTTGCCGCCTGCCCGATTTTTTTAATCATACTTCCGCCTTTACCCAAAACAATAATTTTTTGGCTGTCACGTTCAACATAAACAGTCATTTCGGCACGCACGGAATTATCCTCGCGACGCTCCCATAATTCCGGCTCCACGGTTAAAGCGTACGGAACTTCCTGGCGCAAGTATAAAAACAGCTTTTCGCGCACAACTTCCGCCGCCAAAAGTTTAAGCGGCATATCCGACATTTGCTCTTCGGGATAATACCACGGACTTTCCGGCAAATGAGAGGCTAAATAATGATAGAAGTCTTCAGTGTTTTGACCGGTTAAGGCTGAAAGCATAAAAGTTTCAGTAAAATGTCCGGCATTATTAAGCTCAGCGCTCAAAGCAAGCAGTCTTTCTTTTTGAATTAAATCGGTCTTATTTAAGACCAATACCGCCTCAATATTATTTTGATTAAGCTTTGCCACAATTGCTTTGGTTTCATCATCAAAGCCACGCTTAGCATCAACTACCAACACCACCATATCGGCATCAGCAAGCCCGTTCCAGGCGGAAGCCACCATAGCGCGGTCAAGTCGGCGCTTGGGCTTAAAAATTCCGGGAGTATCCAAAAAAATTATTTGCGTGTTTTCATAAATACCGATGCCCTTAATCACAGTGCGGGTAGTTTGCGCCTTGGGCGACACGATAGAAACTTTAGAACCGACGAAGTTGTTGGTTATGGTAGATTTTCCGGCATTGGGAGCCCCAATTAAACTGACAAATCCGGCGCGGGTAACGTTATTATCAGCCATTTTTGTGTTCCAATATTGCAACCAGTTTTGCCGCAGCGTCTTGCTCGGCCAACTTTTTGTTTTTGCCGCCGCCGACTGCGCTGCCGCCCCCTTCAACCGAAACCTCAATATAAAAATAAGGTTCATGTTCAGAGCCTTCTTTGCGCAGCAATTTATATACCGGAGCGCCTACCTGAACTTGATGAGCAAGCTCTTGCAAAGCGGTTTTATTATCTTTTTGCGGTGCGGAACTCTGATTAATCAAATGGCGCCAATGACGGTCAACAAAATCTATCGCGGTGGTAAAACCGGCCTCAATACAAATGGCGCCGGTTACTGCCTCGCCCACATCGCAAAGCACATTTTCATTAGCGCACAAGCTTTTAGGCTCGGCTTTAATATATTTATCAAGCCCTAATTCTAAAGCAACCTGAGCCACCGCCTCTTTACGCACTAATTTGGTAAAACGAGCCGAAAGCGCCCCTTCCGGCTCAGTCGGAAACAGATTATAAAGCAAGTGCGCCATTGCGACACCCAAAACTCTATCGCCTAAAAACTCAAGCCGTTCATAATTTTTACTGACACTGCCGGTGCAACTGCAATGTGTTAATGCTTGTTGCAACAGTTTTTTATTTTTGAAAGTATAGCCTAATTTTACTTCTAAATTTTCCATCAACTCACCAAATTAATGCAAACGATTAAACAACCTTGACCAACGTATAATTTTAGGCCATGTCCATGGTTTGTACCATGCGCCTTTATCATTGTGCGAAAAGAACAAAATTCTGGCTTTGCCTACTAAATTTTCAATCGGAACAAAGCCAACGCTAACTCTACTGTCATCAGAGCGGTCGCGGTTGTCACCCATCACAAAAACATGCCCTTCCGGAACTGTTACTTTGGTAGTATTATCAACTTGCGGCTCATAATCGGAAACCTCTAAAATATTATGCTTAAAATTATCCGGCAGAGTTTCAGTATATTCCGTATAAATTTCAGGACGAACTACAAATTCTTTAAGCGTATAATCGCCGACAACCTCACGCTCAACCATTTTACCATTAATGTACAGGCGCCCTCTTCTTAAATAAAGAGTATCGCCGGGCAACCCGACAACCCGTTTAATAAAGTCAGTTTTATTGTCAGCCGGAAATTTAAATACCACGATATCACCGCGCTTTGGCATATCAGCCCAAATCCGCCCCTTAAACGGAATTAAGCCGCCCGGAAAAGAGTAACGCGAATAGCCATAGGTGTATTTTGAAACGAACAAATAATCGCCGACTTCAAGGGTCGGATACATAGACCCCGACGGAATACGGAACGGCTCAAATAAAAAACTGCGTATCAGCACGGCAATCAGCACCGCATATACCACTGTTTTGATTGTATCCGCCAAACCGTCTTTCTTTTTTTCTTCCAACATAAAATTTTCCTTACTGCTCGTTTTGTCCGCTTAATATTAGTCCATTATTTTTTTATATCAAGCTAATTTTTATCAGATTTTTTGATTGTTTATATTTCCTTTGGCGGCATTGGCAACATCGGTAAAGTTCATAAGCTTTGCCATAATCTCCGCAACCTGTTCAGAGCTATATGTTTTATAGCAAAAATCAGCCCGATAATATGAACATTTTACATCTTTAGCTTCCGCCGCAAAGCAAAACGGATTTTTATCAAATAGCATAATCTGGCAGTCTTTGGATAGCGCCTGATATTTTTTGCCGTCGCGGCTTAAATCATACCATTTTTCTTTGCGCGAGCAAATGCGGCAGTCATTTTCGCGGATACATACCGCGCTGGTAAAGAGCGGCGCGTCTTGATAAACGACAAAGGTGGTTTTAAGCGGCGCAACTACGGTTAATTGTTTTATATTATCAAGCGTATCTTCAATGGCAAAGCTTACCTTTTGCGCGCCGATTGCTTTAGCCTCTTCCATAGCCTCTGAATTAAGCATATAAAGCGGAGTATCAAAGCTTAAATCAACCTCTTTCAGCGGCAACATATCAAGCGCCCAATAATTGCCAACCTCCCATTCTTTATAACCTGCCGCCAACAATTTGTTAATAAGGTCGGCAAAAATATGCGGGCGGCGGCATACCGTCGGCAAAGCCAAGCGCAGCTTTTGTTGAGGTAAAGATTCAATCTCGGCAAGCGAAGTGTCTGATTTAAGCAAATAAATAATTTCGGTAAATTTATTTAAATCAAGCCCGCTCAAGCATGCCGCATTATCGGTTTTTATTACCCATTCGGCGACAGTATTTTTTACCGGCGTTGAAACCGGAGGCAAAGCCCCGTTTTTAGAGACTATTTCAATTTGAGCATATAAATCACGCCGTAATTTGTTAATTTCAGAAATCGGAACAAATAAATTTTGTTTATTTTCAAGTTGCAATGAGCACAAGTTAAGCGCCGTACCGCCGGTTTTATTAAACGAATCAACAAACGCGGCTTTAGACTTTTCAACATTATTTGCCGGAGTAAATTCTCCGCTTATTTCCGCCGCTTTAGCGCCACATTTGGCAATAACCTTGCGCGGAGTTACTATAACATTTACATCAATTGCCGTCGTATTGCAAAATTCATGCGGTTTGGGTTTGGTATACGGGTATGCGCCTTTAACCTCGCTTGATGAGGCAAGGTAAATATTCTGCCCCGCTGATAAAAACGGATAATCAGGCGGCAGTTCAACCTCAATATAATCGCCGGCGGTTGAGTTCAAAACCTTTTTATCGGCAACTTTTATATTCTGCACGGAAAAACCGAAAGGTTTTTCATCACCGACAACATCAATCTGTAAGCCGTCAAAACGCCCGATTTTATGATTGGAGGTAAACCCCAGCCAACCTTTTTTAACCTTTTCAACCTGCCCGATAAGCAAACCGCGATGCCCGACAAAGTTAACATCTGTAACGTCTTTACTTTTGCCGTTAAAATGAAATTTACACCACGGGCGCGAGAAAATTTGCTTAATATGCTCTTCACTTAACGCGTCAGCGCCCTTGCCGTCTAAGATGTTGCGATAATATGAGGTCACCGCCGCAACATACAAAGCTGATTTTTTACGTCCCTCAATTTTGAGCGAAGTAACTGGCATTTTCAAAATATCTTGCTGCAACGCCATATCTTTCATTGAAAAAATATGACTTTTACCACCTTTGCCGCTAAAGCATGAACGGCATGGATACAAACATTTACCGCGGTTAGCGCTGCGTCCGGCTTCCAATGATGAAAACTGGCACAACCCGCTGTAACTGTAACAAAGCGCGCCATGAATAAACGCCTCGGTTTCAAGCCCATCTGTTGCGGCAATATCTTTAATTTCAGGCAGTGAAAGCTCACGAGCAATAACCACGCGGGTAAAGCCCAAGCTTTTTAGGAACAAAGCGCCTTCTTTGTTATGCACTGCCATTTGCGTGCTGGCGTGCATTTCAAGCTCGGGATAACTTTCATGTATTACGCGGGCAACGCCTAAATCTTGCAAAATTACCGCATCAATACGGCAATTAACGCAAATATTAAGCGTTGCTAACAATTCCGGCAGTTCGTGCTCTTGCACCACCGTGTTTACCGCCGCATACACTTTGCGCCCTAAATGGTGCGCGTAAGCCGTAAACTCGTTTAAGCTGTTTGCATCAAAATTAGTTGCGGTTGCACGGGCTGAAAAATGTTGCAGCCCTAAATAAACGGCATCTGCGCCATAATATAACGCGGCATAACCGGCTTCAATATCGCCCGCCGGAGCCAAAAGTTCTTGTTTCATCGTTAAAACCTTAAAGTTAAATTATTGGATTAAAATTATTGCGCAAATGCCGTATTGTCAAGCTTTTTAACGCACAATGCCCTCGCGGCAAAGCCGGGCAAAACACGGAGTATTCAGCTTTAAGCTTTTTATTATCGTTGCCGGTGAAAAATCACCTGCCAATTCTGAAGTGATTATTTTGCCGTCTTTAACCGTTTTAAGCTCAGCGCTTGGCAATTCTGATTTGCCGATACATGATGACAAGTAAACAAACGCCTCATCATTATCATTTAAATTATCAACCGCCAATTTACGCGCCAAAACATTTAAGCTGACATCAGCCTTGCCGGCGTCTTTCCCCCATGGCGAACCGCCGCCGACCGGACAGTTCAGCGAATAAAAATCACACGCCAGTTTACGTCCGGTAACTCCGCAATCGGCAATGGCGGAATGGCAGGTGTAAATTCCGGTACCGTTAATAATCAGCTTTTCAGGCTCTTGTTCTAAAACTTCAGCTGCAAAGGTGCTTAAATCTTCCGCTTTAAGCATCGGAACGGCAATAACGGCTGTTTTGATTTTGCCGTTACCGTCAATGGTAATCTGCGTTTTAATATCCAATCCCAAATTATCGCTTTGTAACGCTTTAAGGTAAAGGGCACGATTCAGTTTTTTAGCTAAATACAATTCGCGCGGCTGACAGCCCTCGCCGCGGCAGGCATATCCTGCAAAAACGCCCTGGTCGCCCCATCCGCCGTTATGCACGCCCTGATAAATTTCAGCTGACTGGGCGCCGATAAGGTTAATTATCTTCAATTTATCAGCGCTTATGGCATTGCCGCCCCAAATACGAGCATAGCGCTCATTATAGCCTATTTCGGACACCGCCTGACGCACATAATCATCAACAAATTGCAAGCTGATATTGCCGCATACCTCACCGCCCAAAATAACGGTGTTGTCTTTGATTAATACTTCAACGGCATAGCGCACGTTTTTATCTTGCTCTATCATTCTGTCTAAGATAAAGCTTGAAATATAATCGGCGGTTTTGTCAGGGTGACCTAAAGATACAGATTCTGCTGTTTTAAACATTTTATATTCTCCTGTTTAGTCCGTTTATGGTGCCGGACAATTCGGTTAAATCCACACATTACAGTTTGGGGTTATCATTATCCTTGACAACTGTCAAGCAAAACTTCATAAATTATAGCAGCAAAGGAGAATTTTGATGAAAATTGCCATTATTGCCGCTATGGATAAAGAAATTAAATTATTAAAAACTTTAGAATCTGCCAATGTATCGGTATTTAAATCCGGCATCGGCAAAGTTGCCGCCGCCGTTGCCGCCGCGCAAATTATTTCAGAATATCACCCTGATTTAATTATCAACTCAGGCGTTGCCGGCGGGCTTGACGACTCGCTTAACATCGGCGATACGGTTTGCGCGGAAATAGTATGCTATCATGACGTTTGGTGCGGCGAGCCTAACGCGTACGGACAAGTGCAAGGTTTTCCGCTATTTTATAAATCGGACACAAATATTACCGCCTTGATTGACGCTAAAATTAAAAAAGGGCTGATTATCAGCGGCGATAAGTTTATAACCGCGCCTGAAGAGTTAGCTATGCTAAAAAATAAATTTCCTGAAGCTTTGGCGGTTGATATGGAATCTGCCGCCATTGCGCAAACGGCCTTTATGCTCAACACTCCGTTTGTTAGTCTGCGCTTAATCAGCGACACTCCGGGGGCTCAACACCACCAAGAGCAGTATGACAATTTTTGGCGCAATGCGGCGGAAACCTCATTTGAAAATTTGCAAACTTTGTTAAATAAGATTATGCAACTGAACGCGAATTAACCGGACGATTAATTACGGCGTCAATAATCTGCTTCATCAATCGCGGCTGATTAATAAAGTGAAACACCACTTTTGAAGTTCCGGTACCGGAAAACAAAATATCGCCATAGTTAAAAATGCGCCCTAAAATGCTTTGCCTGATTTCAACCGATTCAATGCGTTCGCGGTGCAATTCCTCAGTGGTAACATTAATCACGCCGGTTCTTTTAACCACCCGTTTATTGGTGCAAACCATTTCAATTAAATTACGTTTCAGCCAAGAAGAAATCGTAAAAATCAGCAGAGCAACTACCGGCAACCACAGCGCCCAATAATATATAGGCTGATTATAATGAATAAGAACTCTGGTATAACCTAAAGCCCAAAACACCGCCATAAATGAAAGAGCCGTTAATGAAAAAGGAATTATTAAAGCAAAATAATGCAGTCTGCCCACCAGTTCAATTTCTTCCCCGGGGGTTAGCGTGCTGGCCGTATAGCTGTATCTTCCTAGCATTTAGTTCTCTCCATTATTATTTTTTTATAAATTACAACACTTTTTTTTTATTTGTCAAATACAATTATTAACAACAAGCATTTTGTCATTTACATCTGCCGAAATGCTTTGGTAATAATTCCGCCGCCGATAATTATATCACGGTAATATAAAACTACTGATTGCCCAACCGTTACCGCTTTTTGCGGCTCCCTAAAATCAACTTGCATCGTACCATCAGGCAAAGGCTTAGCAGTGGCCTTGACCGGCTCTTGCACCGAACGAACTTTAACATAAATATCGGTTTCCTCATCTAAATTATCAATCGCCACCCAATGCAGCCTATCAGCCAAAAGTCCGGTATAAAGCGCTTCTTCTTCATAACCGACCACCACTTCATTAGTTTGCGGTTTAATATCAAGCACATACAAATTGCGTTCGGTTTCAATGCCTAAGCCTTTTTTCTGCCCGATATTATACTTCCAGATTCCGGAATGCCTTCCGACAACGGTCCCGTTTTGCAGAACAAAATTACCAAATATATTGTTTTGTTGCAAAACATCGCTCATGTTACCGCTGTAAAAATTCTGCATTTTAGAGTTTTCACCTATTTCAAGACCTAACTTTTGCGCCAAAAACACAACCTCATCATAAGTGTGCAAACCAAGCGGCAAAACCATCTGCGCAAGCTGTTGCTGAGACAGCCGATATAAATAATATGATTCATCGTGTTTTTTTTCCAGACCTCGCATTAACAAATATCTACCGTTATTGCCAAGCGAAACACGGGCATAATATCCGGTGGCAAATTTATCAAACTTAATGCCGCGCACTTTGGCCACCTGCGGCAACACGCCAAACTTAACCACGGAATTGCAAATTACGCACGGATTTGGCATTATGCCTTCGGCATATTCTTTTTTCATATAGTCTAAAACGTAATATTTAAATTCGGAACTGCAATCAAACGTATAATGCGGAATTTGCAAAATGTCGGCGTGGCGTTTAGCTTTTTCAATATTATATTGCTGAAACTGATTAAAGCATCCTTTGGCTTTTAAAAATTCAGCATAGCGGCTGTCATTGTTCCATAGTTTCATGGTTGCCCCGACAACCTTATGACCAAGACTTTTAAGTAAATAAGCCGTTACCGCAGAATCAATAGTTCCGTCTAACCCCACCAATATTTTCATGCAGTCCTCCGTTATTTGGCGTATTGTATTATTTTTTTCGCCAGTTTTTTATTATTGGTCGCTATCATTTTGTTCTGTTGCATATTTTGCGCATAAACCGCGCGATGGGTATAAACCTTATTTAGTGTGTCTAAAAACAAGGTTGCATTGCTGATTTGCTCATCGGCAACAACTTCTGCGTACCCCTTATTTTGGAATGACTTAGCGTTCAACATTTGCTCGCCGCGGCTTGAACCAACCGGCAACGGCACCAAAAGCATCGGTTTGCATAAACTTAAGAGTTCAAAAATAGAATTTGAACCGGCGCGCGAAATCACCACATCAGCGGCTTTCATAAAATCTTTTAACTCGGTATCAACATACTCAAACTGCTTATAGCCTTTAACATCAGAACCTTCTTCGGTTTGACCTTTGCCGCAGATATGAATAATCTGGTACTTTTGCAAAAGCTCAGGCAGATTATCGCGTACCGTCTGATTTAAGCTTTTGGCTCCCAAGCTTCCGCCGATTACCATGATTATCGGCTTGTCGGCGGCAAACTCGCAATAAGCGCAGGCTTTTTCTTTGCTTCCGTTTTTAAAACGGTCGGACAACACAGGTCCGATATGCTCAACTTTAGACTTGTTTTTTACATAATTTACCGTATCGGCAAAAGTGGTAAAAAATTTTGATACAAAAGGCAATGACATTTTGTTTGCCAATCCGGGAGTAACGTCTGACTCGTGCATTATTACCGGACAGCAGTTGATTTTACCGGCCAAAACCACCGGAAACGAAACAAACCCACCTTTAGAAAAAATAATGTTCGGTTTTTCTTTAAACACAATCCAAACAGCCTGCAATACTCCGAGCGGAATTTTAAGCATATCCAAAAAATTCTGCCATGAAAAATAACGCCGCAATTTGCCGGTGGCAATAGGGTAATATTTAACCTCAGGCAGTTTGGCGATTAAATCATTTTCAATACCGTGGTAAGAACCGATATAAACGACCTTCCAACCTTGTTCCAAAAACACCGGAATCAGTGCCAAATTAAGAGTAACGTGACCGGCTGAACCTCCGCCGGTAAATATAATTTTTTTATTCATTGTCAACCTCTTCAGTAATTTGCGGAAGCTCAGTATCATCATATCCTATAGCAAGATTTTTAGTTACCTTTGCTCCTTTTTCTTTGAGCTTTCCGGCTAAAGACAACACATTGCCTTTACCGGTTGAAAGTTTTTTCATGGCTAAATCATAATTTTTGCGGGCGTTGTCTATTGATTTATCAATATGTTGCATATCCTCTACAAAGCCGACAATTTTATCATACAACGAACCGCCGATATTGGCAATTTCCGCCACATTGCGATTTTGGCTTTCAATCTGCCACAAATTTTCAATTGTGCGCAATATCGGCAGTAGCGATGAAGGAGTGGTAATGGCAATATTCTTTTTATAGGCATAATCGTAAAGGTTGTTATCAGCTCTAACCGCTTCAACATACGCGCTTTCAACCGGAATAAAAATCACCACATAATCAAGCATATTGTTTTTAATCAGCTTTTGATAATCTTTGCCGGCAAGCTCATCTATGTGCTTTTTAACGCACTGAATATGGCGCTGTAAATAGACCTGCCGCATATGTTCATCATCGCAGTTCACATAATTAACATAGTCATTGAGCGAAACTTTGGAGTCAACAATTACATTGCGGTCATTCGGCAATTTAATAATCACATCAGGGCGCAACATCTGGTTTTCATCATTGCGGAAAGTTTCCTGCGTAACATAATTAATGCCTTTTTGAAGACCGGAAATTTCTAAAATTCGTTCCAATTGAAATTCACCCCAATTACCCTGAATTTTTTTGTTGCCTTTTAAGGCTGCGCTTAAATCTTCGGCGTCTTTACTTAAAGTTTGGTTCAAATCAAGCAAATTTTTGAGTTGCGCGTCAAATGAAGATTTATTTTTTAAGCTATCTTCATGCGCGCTTTCTACCTTGGTCTTAAAATCGGCGATTTGCTGTTTGAACGGCTCAAGCATAAGGTTTAAAACGCTTTTCTGCTCCTCATTAAATCGGCGCTGCTGGTTTTGAATAACCTCATTGGAAACATTTTTAAACCGCTCCGACATTTCGTCTTTGCTCTTCTCTAAATAAGCAAGTTTTTCTTCCATATATTTTTTCTGATTTTCGTTGTCGGATTTGAGTTTGGTGTTTTCGGCAAGCAAAGAAGAGTTTTCAACGGCAAAGCTTGCGCAACGCTCTTTTAACTCGCTGATATATTTTTCATTTGCGGTAAACAACACATTGTTTTGCGCCTGTTGCAGCTCAAGCTTGCGTAATTTTGCCGATTTATACATCATCATAACAAGCATTAGCAGTGCAAATCCTGAAACCGCGCAACAAACTAACATTAACACCTGATATTCTGACATTTATTTTCTCCTTATCGGTCAAGTTTAATGATATTAACGAGTTTTGCAAGCATATATCTTACTTTTTTAACACTATTGCTTCTGCCACTTTTAATCCGTCAACCGCTGCGGAAGTTATGCCGCCGGCATATCCGGCTCCTTCGCCGCACGGGTACAGCCCTTTTACCATGCTTTGCAAAGTTTCGTCACGCAGGATACGTATCGGTGACGAACTACGAGTTTCTGGCGCGGTCAATACCGCGTCAGAGCTTGCAAAACCTTTGAGTTTTTTATCCATTTCGGAAATTGCCGACTGCATAGCGACAATCACTTGCGGCGGCAAAACATTTTGAATGGTGCCAAGCTCCACTTTTGGCTTATATGAAGGCTCAACTCCGCCTAATTTTTTACTTTCGCAGGACTTTAAAAAATCACCGACCAACTGCGCCGGAGCATAGTAATTGTTGCCGCCGGCGACAAAAGCAGCCTCTTCAATTTTTTGCTGAAAATACATGCCGGCAAGCGGGTGTTTAGAGGCAAAATCCTCTTCGCCGACCCCGACCAAAAGCGCTGCGTTGGCATTTTCGGCACCACGCGAGTATTCGCTCATGCCGTTGGTTACAACTCTGCCTTGTTCAGAAGCGGCAGCAATAACACTTCCGCCGGGGCACATGCAAAATGTATAGGCGGAACGACCGTTTTTAAGATGCACTGCCAGTTTATAATCTGCAGCACCCAAACCGTTTATTTTTTCAGCCCCATATTGCGCCTTGTTAATCAGGCTTTGTTTATGCTCTATACGCGCCCCGACCGAAAATGGTTTTTGCATTATCGGAATTTGCTGATTATACAGCATTTCAAAGGTATCGCGCGCGCTGTGGCCGATAGCAAGAACCACATTTTCAGCCGCAAATTGTTTCACATTACCGGAGCTGTCAGTTACCTCAATACCGATAACTTTATCATCATTAACAAGTAGTTTGCTCAAGCGATGCTCAAAGTAATACTTACCACCTAAATCCTCAATTTTGCGGCGAATATTTTTCACCATTTTAACAAGCTTATCGGTGCCGATATGCGGTTTGGCCAAATATAAAATTTCTTCCGGAGCTCCGGCGTTTACAAACTCACGCAAAACTTTGCGTACATACTTGTCTTTTTTAATACCGGTCATCAATTTGCCGTCTGAAAATGTACCGGCGCCGCCCTCACCGAACTGCACATTGGAAACAATATTTAAGTTGCCGCTTTGCCAGAATGTATCAACATCTTTTTTACGTGCATCAACATCTTTACCTCGCTCAAATACCAACGGGCACAAACCTGCTTCTGCCAGAGCAAGAGCCGCCAGCATACCTGCCGGACCACTGCCGATTACTACCGGCGGAATTTGCATTTTTACTTGCGGTAATGTATATTCTTCAACATCTTTAAAGGGCTCAATATCATTATTTAAGGCAATATCAGCCTCATTTTTAAGCTTGCAATCAACCGAAATTACATAACAAATATTGCTTTTATGGCGAGCATCAACCGATTTTTTAGTCATAACTATATTGCTGATATTACTCTCCGCTACCATAAGTTTTTCCGCCGCCAAGCGCTTTATATCCGCCTCATCGGCATTAAGCGGAATTTTAAGATTACTAATCCTCAACATTTAACGGAATTCCCAACAAAAAGTAATTATACAAACGCGAAGGCTTTGCCAGTTCATCGCTTAATTCTTCCGGAGAATAACCTTGTTCAAGCAATGTTTTTTCATCAGAATATAGTGATGTTCCAAGCCCTAACCGCCTGCCCTCAATTTGAGCGCCCAAACTTTCAACCAAAGTCGGGAAGATATCCATGGCGGTAAAACGCCGATTATAGCGATATTCCGATTGCGGCGCGTTAATAAACAAATTAAACACTCTGCGGTCATCACCCTTTTTCCAAACATTGCCTTTCATCATTAAATGATCGGCCAAGACCGCGATTACAGTGTTTTCAGCAAAGGGCTGAGCTTTAATCCATTTAACAAAACCGGCAATCTGCATATCGCCGCAAGAAATAACATTATTAATCCGTTTTTTGCGCGGATATTTTTTAGGACATACTCTTTTGTCAAAGGTATCGGTGCCAAAGTGCGTATCCATGGTCATCATCGTAAACGCAAACGGACGTTTTTGTTCAGAAAGAGCGGTAATTTCGCGCTTAGCATATTCAAAAACATCTGCGTCTTTGATATGGCGTTTTAAATTGCTGTGAGTTTTTCCGGTTAAAGCTCGTTGGTCAAGCAATCGTACGTGACCGTGACTTTGCAAAAATCCGTCTGTATCGGAAAATTCCGCCGGAGTTCCAATCATAAATGACTGCGCATAACCGTTATTATTTAAAATATCTGATAAGCAGACCGCATAATCAAACAATCCGCCATCAGGATTAAAGGCGTCAGAGCGGTCAAACATCGGAACTTTTAAGGGCAATCCGCAATATTGAGCCAACAATCCGCCCTGCGTAAAATTAATGCCGTCAAACTGAAAACCGCCGCCGATTTTATCGGTATCACTGAAATTAAGATTTTCTAATGCCAACTTAGTCAGTTCCGGCATTAAATTATCACCGAAATAATACGGATTCATAAAACCGGTTTCCATAGATTCGGCAAAAATCATGATTAAATTCTTTTTATCTTCAGGAAATTTAATGTTTGCATTATCGGGATACACATAATTAGTTTCATAAAAGTCAGAGTATTGCAAATTGTTTTTGTGCATAAAATATTCGGCAACCACTACTAAATTTAAGCGGCAAGCAGTATACACAAATGAGCCGCACAAAAATATCCATGCGCCGTATTTGCTAAGACGTTGCAGAAATGACTTCCATTGCGGGCGTAACTTTATGGTGACATAATAAATTAAACTCACGCCTAAAACCACGGAAAAAGCCAAAACAATACTTCTTTTAGCCCAAGATTCAACTAAACGAGGCTCAAAAAATTGTGGTTGGTAAATATGGAACATAATTTGGCTGTACGTAACTTCGCCAAACGTTTTGAACACCCAACCGGCAGTACCGATTAAGAT
>JAJWCP010000119.1 GCA_021617435.1 Pseudomonadota bacterium | reverse complement strand
GCTCAAAACGATGTTAAAGTTGTAGATGAAGCAGCAGAAGAAAAATACATTGACGAACTGGTTAGCAAAGTAAGTCAGGCACAAAAAAAGTTTGCTGAATATTCACAAGAACAAGTTGACTATATTTTCCGCCGTGTGGCTCTTAAAATGAGCTCGCTCCGTATTCCGCTTGCCAAAATGGCGGTTGAAGAAACCGGAATGGGAGTGGTTGAAGATAAAGTGATTAAAAACCACTTTGCCGCTGAATATATTTATAATAAATTCAAAAATACCAAAACTTGCGGAATTTTGGAAGAAGACAAAGATAACGGCTTAATTAAAATGGCTGAGCCTTTGGGGGTTATTGCCGGCGTTGTTCCGACCACTAACCCGACTTCAACCGCTATTTTCAAAACTTTAATTGCCTTAAAAACTCGTAACGGCATTATCTTTTCGCCGCATCCGCGCGCTAAAAAAAGCACGGTTGAAGCCGCCCGTATTATGTTGGAAGAGGCTGTTAAGGCCGGTGCTCCGGAAAATATTATCGGCTGGATTGATGAGCCGAGCATTTTGCGCACTCAGTATTTAATGCAACATCCGAAGGTAGACATTATTTTGGCTACCGGCGGTCCGGGAATGGTTAAATCGGCTTATTCTTCAGGTAAACCGGCATTGGGCGTAGGCGCCGGCAACACTCCGGCAGTTATTGATGAAACCGCCGATATTCAGATGGCGGTAAGCTCAATTTTAATGTCTAAAACCTTTGATAATGGTATGATTTGCGCTTCAGAACAGTCGGTTGTTGCGGTTAAAGACGTTTATGACGCCGTTAAAGCCGAATTTTTGAAACGCGGCGCCTATATTTTGACCGCGGCTGAAAAAGCAAAGCTTGGCAAAGTAATTATGATTGACGGCAAGCTCAATGCCGGAATCGTTGGGCAAAAGGCCGCGACAATTGCCAATATGGCAGGTATTAAAGTTGCGCCTGAAACTAAAGTTTTGATTGCCGAAGTTGCAAAAGTCGGCAAAGAAGAACCGTTCTCAGCCGAAAAACTTTCGCCGGTTTTGGCGATGTATAAAGCGCCTGATTTTGAAAGCGCCGCCAAGCTTGCCAAAGATTTGGTTACATTCGGCGGTAACGGTCATACTTCAGTGCTTTATACCGACCAGAGCAAAGACGAACGCGTAAAATATTTCGGACACTTGCTGCACACCGGTCGTGTTTTGATTAACTGCCCGTCATCACAGGGTGCTATCGGTGATATTTATAACTTCAGACTTGAACCGTCATTAACTTTGGGCTGTGGCTCTTGGGGCGGCAACTCGGTTAGTGAAAACGTAGGAGTAAAACATTTGATGAATATTAAAAATATTGCAAAACGTGAAGAAAATATGCTTTGGTTCAAAGTTCCGCCGAAGGTTTACTTTAAACCCGGATGCCTCTCTTTTGCCTTAAAAGAATTGGCCGGCAAAAAACGCGCGTTTATCATTACCGATAAAGCTTTGTTTGATTTGGGCTATACCCGTAAAGTTACTGATGTTTTGGAACCGCTTGGCATTCAGTACCAAATTTTCAGCGATGTTCGTCCGGATCCGGATTTGACTACCATTAACAAAGCAAAATCTATGGTAGATACCTTTGCGCCTGATGTTATTATCGCATTGGGTGGCGGTTCACCGATTGACGCGGCTAAAATTTTGTGGATTATGTATGAACATCCGGAACTGAAATTTGAAGATTTGGCTATGCGCTTTATGGATATCCGCAAACGTATTTTTGAATTTCCGTCTTTGGGCGAAAAAGCTCAGTTGGTTGCTATTCCGACCACATCAGGTACCGGTTCGGAAGTTACTCCGTTCTCAATTATTACCGATGATTCAACCGGAATTAAATATGCGATTGCCGACTATGCGTTGACCCCGTCAATGGCGATTGTTGATACCGACTTGGTATTGACCATGCCGCGCGGATTGTGCGCCGCTTCAGGTATTGATGTTATGACCCACGCTTTGGAATCGTATGTTTCATCAATGGCAACCGATTATACCAGAGGTTTGTCATTAGAGGCCGGTCGTTTGGTTTTGGATAACCTGCCGAACTCATACAAAAACAATGATCCGAAAGCTCGTGAAAAAATGCACCACGCCGCTACTATTGCCGGTATGGCATTTGCCAATGCCTTTTTGGGTGTTTGCCACTCAATGGCTCACAAGCTCGGCGCCGCATTCCATATTCCGCACGGATTTGCCAATGCGTTGCTGATTTCACAGGTTATTCGTTACAATGCGTCGGATTGTCCGGCTAAGCAATGCGCATTTCCGCAGTATCGTTTTCCGAATGCTAAAGCGGCTTATGCCTCATTTGCCGAAAACTTGGGCTTAAAAGGCAAAAACAACGATGAAAAAGTTGATAATTTGATTAAAGCGATTGAAGAACTTAAAAAAGAAATCGGAGTTCCGGCTTCAATTAAAGAGTGGGGAATTTCAAAAGAAGACTTCACCGAAGCGATGAAGACTTTGCCGACTTTGGCGTTTGACGACCAATGCACCGGTTCTAACCCGCGTTATCCGCTGATTGATGAAATTGAAAAACTTTATTGGTTGGCTTATGAGGGTAATTATAACTTTAATCTGTAATTAAATTAAGCCACTTATAACCCCCTTTTATCAAACGATAAGAGGGGGTTGGTGTTTTATAGGATAAAGTTGGAAAAATGGAGCTTATTCAATTCTAAAAATGAAGTAAAGACTGCAACCTGTTGAGCCTTCGTCGCAATATTTACATTGATTATAAATTTGTTCTTGCGTGATGTTTCTGATGCAATTATTGGTACATTCTTTGTCGCCGAGATAGCGGTTGCCGTAATTATATATATCGTTTGTGTTTTTATAAACTCCGGTGCTGTATATGTCGTTGTGAAATTCTTTGGCGACCGTTAAAAGGTTTTGACATACCGCGAAATTTTCCGATGATGTTATGGAATAAGTAAGTATAACTTCGTTGCAAATGGTATTGTCATCGTTACAGCCATTGGTTTTAAGCGTAACTTTAGCACCGAATCTGTCATATAAATAACCGGAATCGTCTTTAATCATCTCTTGCGGAATTTCGCCAAGTTTTATAAAATAAGGCGTAAGCGACATAGCTTGCGGACCCCTTCCGAAGCTGAGCCGATGCCGATACAGGGCGTTTAACAGCCAGCTGATTTGTTCGGCTTGTTTGTTGAGCTTGTACTTCATCATTGCCTTGGAGTAACCGGTAATAGCGCCGACGCTTAAAACCCCGATGATAGCCAGAACACCTAACATTTCCACCATAGACCGCCCTTGGGCCTGCGTATAATGGGCTCCTGCTAGGAAT
>JAJWCP010000013.1 GCA_021617435.1 Pseudomonadota bacterium | reverse complement strand
TAATTATATAGATATGGATACATTAACGTGGATTGTTGTTGCTGTTTTTTTGCTCTTCTGCCTAATTTTAATAACAACCGGTTTTACCAAACCGATTCCTCCGGCAGAACCCAAAAAAGGGAACGAAAAGAAGAACTAAATTTGCATCAAAAAAGAGTTGCCTTTCTCTAATATAAGAACGCAACTCTTTTTTATTGCAACAATTCGCGAGTGCTTTGCTCAATTTCTTTAATTCGCCGATAATGTTTGCGATTTTTGGTATGCTTATAAATACGCAGCAAACGAGCGCAAATTTTCAAAATATTTTCACCTTTTTCCAAGTCTGATATATTTTCCGCCATTACATAACTCAAAGCATATTCTAAGTATTTTGCCTGTTGTTTCACATCATCGGTCTGCTTGGCAAGCTCCGAAAAAGCCTGCCTTTTCATACAATTTTCTTCCGATATGGCAATTTGCTCCATGGTTTTATGCCAATTATTTTCATCATGCAATTCGGCATAAATGCGGGCGATTTTTTCAAGCGCGGCACGCTTTTCAGCTATACTATGCGCAAACGGCAACGAATCATTATAATATTGCAACGCCTGCAAATAATTTTGCAAATGCGGAAAATTAGCATTTTTAATCATAAATATGTCGCCGATATTGTTATATGTCAAAAACAAAATTTGGTGACGCTCCGCTGTTTCATCATTGAAATACCCTAAACATTCCGTACAATAATTAATAATACAATTATACGCCATAACCTTGTCATCGGTATTGCGCATCAGCGCGGCCTGTTTACAAGCTTTTTGATAAGCTTTAATCAAATTATACGGCTTGGCTTGCAGCATATTTATTTACCTTACATACCGCCGGTTTTAAGGCAATAATCATGATGATTGAGCCCGTATTTTTGGTAAATCTGACATTTTTCACATAAACAACCGCGGTCAAGATGAATACAGTTGCTTTTTTCAAAGGCGCAAAACATTTTTTCATAATGAGCGGTATTTTTAACATCGTCATCTGAACGATTAATATTCTTTTGCGCGTTTTTTAATTTGCAAACCGGCGAATATGACGGGCAATACATACAAATGCAGTGCGCTAAATTTTCCGAAGTTTTATCTACTTTCATGGTACTCTCCTTTAACTAACACATTATGGAGATATACCCTGAAAAGCTTAAAAACAAGCAGAGCGCAACATAAACTTAAGATTAAATGCGCTCAAAAATTCCGTCGGTTATTTGCGGTAAAAAGAAGTTGGTTACCGAAGGCTTAAACTCAATACTGTCAACTCGCGCCAACCATGGTCCTTTATAGCAGGCGAGCACCATATCTTCAATATGTTGCTCATCTCCCCGCATTAAAACCTCAACGCTTCCGTCTTCAGCATTACGCACCCAACCTGAAATTCCGCCAATTTGCAAGGCTTGCTTTTCAGCCCAACGACGAAACCCCACGCCTTGTACACGACCTTTGATTTTTATATAAACTTCTTTCATTGCCGCAAATATTTTTCAGCGCTGATAAGCGAATCCTTAATACTGTTGCGGCGCGCTTCCGCCACTGGTTCGCTACCCCACTTGCGAGCCTGATATAACTCTTCCAACTCTGAAAGCTCAAAAGCTTCCGTAGCATTAATACGCCCTTTAATCATGGCAACTGCCAACAAAACTGAGCGCATATTTAAGGCTGCGACATAAAAAGAGGTAAGTTCTTTATCAGACAGATTGTCCAAATATTTTTTCAGCTCAGTTGCGGCGGTTTTACCGCTTGTATCAGTTTCAAGCGAGGTTGTTTGCTTAAAACGGGTGTTAAGAGTATCATCAACCCATTTCAAAATCGGCAGCCATTTTTCCTGCTGTTCTTTTTTAACTTCTTTATCCGTGCTCCAAAAAAGCAACACATCATTTAAGGCAAAGTTAACCAACCTGTCAATAATTTCCGCACGATGTTGCTTAATATCTTCTTCAACTTGTTTAAGGTTTTGTTCCATAATTATTTCCTCTTTTTAAACATGTTCAATACGTCTTTAGCGGTATCGGTTATAGCATCAACACCGTCTGAAAGCGCTTTATCTGTGCTTTGATAAGCACTCTGACCAGCGGCTTTAACTCCGCTCGGCGCCGGAAACATACTTTGATATTCCGTTCCGCTTAATGCGGTGTAACATGGAGTTTCATCGGCATCAAGCACTAATTGCGAACCTAAAAAAGCAGGTCCGGCAGTGGCAACACCCACCACATTTTTAATTACGGCGCTGTTATCTAAAGTGATTTTAGGATTCTGCACCGTTCCGGCAACTTTAACCAATGAAGATAAAGCTTGCGCAACGTTGGTATCGGCAAGCTTGCCGTTAAATGGATGAATACTGAAGTTCAGCTTATCATTTTGCAAATTTAAGCTGCCATTGCTGACCACGGTTATTTGCTTGGAGTTAAAAACAATTCCTTTCGGGAAAGTTACTTTGCCGTTGCTGATGTCACCACGAACAACCGCGCAAGTCAAGGACAAATTTTTATCAAGCTTTTGCAGTTTGAGAGTATTTAAGAGCTGAGTGATAAAATTACCGGTTAAATAACGCAACGCACCGGTCTGAATTTCAGATTCGCCGATTATGCTAATAACCTGCCCGTCCAAACTTTCAACCAACTTACGAACTGTTGTGCCTTGACCGCGCAGATTAAGCTTAACCAATGTGTTTCCGCCAGAGATGATACCGAAGTTTTTATCATTGGTAACGGCAAGCGGAGTCCACAATTTTTGCAAAACAATACCTTTGCCGATAAGCGAGGCGTTAATAAGGTTGCCGTTGGCATTAAGGCTGACTGCGCCGTTAATATTACCGTCACCGGCATTAAGACTGAGCGGCGAAACATTTAAAACCCCGTCATTCAAAGCGGCTTTCATACTAATGTTGCTTAAACTTAAAGTGCTGTCAATCACCAATTGTTTAACATCGGCACTGACAACAGCATCTAACAAATTAAGCGCGCTTAAATCAAGTGGAGTATCCGGCACAAATTCAGCCGCGTGCGCGCCGGCAATCAAATTAAAGTTAAACGCCGTGGTTTGCGGTTTAGCGGTTAAAGTTTGCAGGTTAAGCAATTCGCTTTGCAACTTGGCGTTAACAAAAGGCTTGCTTTGAGCCAAATCAGCGCTGACCATACCGGTCAAAACATTGCCGTTAACATTAAGCGTGTTAACAGTTGCGTTAACTTTTTGCAAATTACCATTAAAATCCGTGTTGATAAGCACATCAGGCGCTCCGAAGTTACCGCTCGGATTATGCGCTTGTAATTTGCCGCTGAACCCTACGTCAGCAAATATGTCGGTTAAAACCACATCGGCTTTGGCAGTTGCTCCATAAGCTTTAACATCGGCTTTAACCGGATACTTCGCGTTTTTTTTAAGCAACGAATTAATTGAGCCGGCGTTAATGGTTCCGCTGATATTTTGATTATTAGCGTCCACATCAAACACAATATTCAAATCAGAATTCATATCTGCGCTTTTAAGACTGAAAGTATTAATTACAATGTTTTCAGTTTTACCGTTTTGCATATCCTGATAAACAACTTTGGCGTTTTCAATATTAAAATTTTTAGCCACAAATCCGGCAAGCAACGGAGTAGCCGCAACTTTAGCAGTTTTTTTAGTCTTTTTTTCTTCCGACTGAAGCTGCTTTGTCGCAACCTGCTCTGCAAAATCCCAGTTAGGGATGCCGTCGGCATTAATCGCCAAATTAATTTCAGGGTTAATTAAATTTACGGTATTGATAACCACTTCTTTTTTAAGCAGTGGCAAAATCGCAAACGAAACTTCAATATTTTTAGCGCTAATCATATTGGGGGTTTCCGCCCATGCGGCATTGGCAAATGAAACATCATTTAACACAATTGTCGGCACTAACGAAATTTTTAGTCCCGCCTCACCTTCCAAAGACAATTTGCGACCGGTTTGTTCATAGGCTATTTTTTCGGCATAAGATTTATATTTGTTCAAATCAAAGGTTTTAATAAAAATAAATCCGCCGACAACCAGCAATAAAACTAAAAATATAACAGTTGCGAATACAAATTTAATAAATTTTTTCATGAGATTATTTCTCCTTAAAATTTAACCCTAAAAAGTTAATGTCATTTTTAAAATAGTCCGGCAACGGAGCTTTGACAACCAGTTTTTTATTATAAACCGGTGATAAATCTATTTTATAAGCATGCAAATGCAATTTTGAGCTTAATTCCGGAAAGCGCTTGCGTGATTGCCCGAAATATTTACTATCGCCTAAAATCGGACAGCCCATACATTCCATGTGGGCACGAATCTGGTGAGTGCGTCCGGTCAAAGGCTCTGCTGTTAACAGAGTAAATTTTTCACCGACGGTATCTAACACTTTAAACCTTGTTAAGGCTTTTTTACCTTCTTCGCTCGGCTCCATTTTTTCACCGACCTTGTTCAGCGGAAAATCAATTTCACCTTCTTGCATTTTAAGCGCACCGATAACAAGCACTAAATACGTTTTTTGCAACATGTGTTCGCGGAAGGCCTTGGTTAAAAGTTCGGCATAATGACGGTTGCGAGCAAGCACTAAAATGCCGCTGGTGTCTTTGTCAATGCGGTGGACAAGCTTGGGCTTTTCGGAATTTTCAAATTTTAATGCTTCAAGCATACCGTCAATGTGGCGGTCGGTATTGGTTCCGCCCTGCACCGCCAAACCTGAAGGTTTGTTCAGAACAATAATGTTGTCATCCTTAAAAACAACCATGGACTGAATAAAATCAGTATCTGATTTTGAAACCACCGCCGGATTTTTAACCGCTTTTTCATTATCAAGCGGCGGCAGGCGCAATTCTTGCCCCGCGTTTAAACGCGTGTTTGCTTCGGCTTTTTTGCCGTCAACTTTAATTTGTTTGGTGCGCAAAAGTTTTTGCAATCTGCCCAAAGTAAGAGAAGGATATTCTTTCAAAAACCAACGATTAAGCCTGATACCGTCATCTTCCGGTTTGATTTTCACAAAAGTTACGCCTGACATTATTTTCTCACAAAATTAGTATGAACGTGCTTTAGCAGCGCGCTTAACGGTCTTAACTTTACTTTTGCCGTTAAGCTTAAAGTTTAGTTTATGCAACACCTGATTAGCTTTGGCCGGAGTAATATTTTCCGGCAGAACCCCGTTTAAGCGCTCAATGTGGGCGTTGTCCAAATTTTCAGATAAAGCCTGCAGCCCGTCTTCGTCTTTAACCACAACTGCGGCGCCGTGCTCGGCGGCATTGGCAATAATATCTTCCGACAAAGCATCGGCAGTTTGCGGATTTACAATCAGCACATGATTATATTCAGTCATTTTTAATATCCTTCTTTTGTTTTTGTTGTTTTTCACGGCGCAGATTATCAAAATAATCAATCCGTTTTTTAATTTCGCGCTCAAAGCCGCGTTCAACCGGATAATATAACTTCACCCGATTAATACCGTCCGGAAAATAATTTTGCCCCGAAAATCCGTCTTCCAAATCTTGGTCATAAACATAACCGTCGTGGTATCCGAGTTGTTTCATTAATTTGGTCGGAGCATTTAAAATGTGCTTAGGCGGCATTAAAGAGCCGGTTTGTTTGGCCAGTTCAAACGCTTTGTGCATAGCCTTGTAAACGCCGGCTGATTTAGGCGCCGTCGCCAAATAAGCAACAAGCTGCATAATGGCAAGCTCGCCTTCCGGCGAACCTAAACGCTCATAAACTTCCGCGCAAGACAAAGCCTGCGTAACGGCATTCGGGTCGGCAAGCGAAACATCTTCAACCGAAAACCGAATAAGCCTCCGCAAAATATAACGCGGGTCTTCGCCTGATGAAAGCATACGCGCCACCCAATATAAAGCGGCATCAACATCAGAACCGCGCAATGATTTATGCACGGCGGAAATAAGATTATAGTGCCCGTCGCGCCCTTTATCATAAACCGGCGCGCGCGAACGAATAATGTTTACAATGTTATCTTTGTTAAAAACCTCGCCTTCTTTGGCATAAGCCCACACACTCTCCGCCAAATTAAGAATATAGCGCCCATCCCCATCGGCGGTATCTTTCATTAACTGGCGCGCCTCATCGTCAACCGGCAACTTGCGTCCGATTTCTTTTTCGGCGCGTTGCAATAAAAGCTCAAAATCGTCAGAGGTCAAGCGGTTAAGTACAAACACCTGGCAACGCGAAAGCAACGCGGCATTAAGTTCAAATGAGGGATTTTCGGTAGTAGCGCCGACCAAAATCACCGTGCCGTCTTCAACATACGGCAAAAAGCCGTCTTGCTGTGATTTATTAAAGCGATGAATTTCATCAACAAACAGCAAAGTGCCTTTACCTTGTGTGGCGCGGCGCTCCTGCGCGTACTGAAACACGCGTTTTAAATCAGCCACACCGGAAAAAACGGCGGAAATTTGCTCAAAATATAAATTAGTATGTTCGGCAATCAAGCGGGCAATGGTAGTTTTACCGCACCCCGGAGGTCCCCACAAAATAAAAGAAGAAATCTTACCGGAAGCAAGCATACGCCCGAGCGGAGCATTAGCGCCGACAATATGATCCTGCCCCACAACCTCAGCTAAAGTTTGCGGGCGAAGCCTGTCGGCTAAAGGTCTTTTGACCTGATTTGAAAAAAGCGTTTCTTCCATAATTTAAGTTATAATATCCGGATAAATTTTCAGTATCCGAATAATAACACAAATTTTATTTTCAACAACACTTATTTTGCAGATTTTAAATAATTTTAACCGCGGGTGCGTTCTCCGCGCGAGCGCATCATTTGCGCGGTTTTCATCATATTGGCGGAGCGATTGTTTTCAGATTTTGTATTTTGTAAAAATTTTTCTTTAGCCTGCCTCAGCTGTTCTTCTTTTTCACGGCGTTTAGCCTGTTCATAACCTTCATAATCGGTTAAATCCACCGTTTTTTCATCCTTTTGTTCTTCCATGCGCATTTCACGCACTTCGCGTTTGCGCGCCTCAATTACGCGGCGCATTTCGGCATTGTGTTCTTTAGCTAAATTATCTTGCTTTTCTTCCGTCACCTTATGAAATTGCTCCATAATTTCCTCATCTTTAGGCTCAGGCTTTCCGGCAATAGCGCGATAAATCTGCTTACTTGATTTTAAAAGTTGCTCCACCGTAATTCCGGGATGTTTGGTTAAATCAAGCGTGCCGGCGGAACCACGCCCGTTAAACAAGGGGCTGAAATCAATCCCGCGCAGGCGAGAGCGCTTCTTTTTAGGCGCTAAAATCTGTGTTAATTCTTTCGGGGTCGGCATGCGCCCCAAAGCTTGCGCAATTTGCTCAACGCTGATAATACACTCGCTTAAATCAAGCTCAAAAATATTAACGCCGGTAAAGTCAACGCCGGTAAAATCAACCCCGCGCAAATTAACATACCGCAAGTCAATTTTAGAAAAATCAAGCAAAGTTAAGTTCATGCGGGTTAAATTAAGCTTGTGCGGATAATAAACCGCCAAATATTCCACCAAAGCCTGCAATTCTTCAATGGCAAGACGATCCATTTCAACATTTAACAAAATAGCGTCTTGAATATCGGCTTCAGCTAAAACAACGCCGTTCATTTTGGCGCCGGTAAAGTTGGTGCCGCGCAATTTAGCCGATGAAAATACCGCGCCGTTTAAGTTGGCGCCGGACAAGTCGGCGCCCGACAAATCAGCGCCGGTAAAATCCACCCCTTCCAAGTCTGCTTTAGAAAAATCTGTTTCTCTTAAATCAGAACCTGAGAAACTGGCGCCTTTTAAATTTTCGCCGTTATATTTGCCTCCGCGTAAAACCTTACCGCTGAAGTTAAAACCGCTATCTGGTAAAATGCGTCGGGACGCACCGGAGCTTTGCGTATCGGTAACTTCTGAAATAGCCTGCCATGAAAAGCTGTTTTTATACATCTGCTCAACATCAAACACTTTCCCATCGCGCGCAGCACGAGCTTTTTCGCGTATTCCGTCAAAACTAAATTTCTTATTCATATCAGCCATTATTTACCAACCCCGTTTTTAATTAAAAATATAATAGCCTAATTTTTACCTTTTTACAAACAAAATTTTAAGGTCTATTTCATCAAGCGCAGTTTATATTTAAGCACTCTTTTTTGATTTTTAATATGCTCTTTTACCTAACCCCAAGTCAAAAGCGCCAAAATTTTATAAAACCGATACATCAAACACGCCGATAAATATTGCAAACGACTGCCATTATCCATAACTTTAAGTTCCGATATAACTGCATCATAACAATATTGCTTAAATATTTTGTGATAAAAAGGCGATTTACGCGCATATTGCCACCCAAATGTCGGTTAAACATTTCGGCAACATCAATCGTGGTTAGCATATCAGAATCAAGATACAAAAGCCGTGAAAAATGCTCAAAAATCGCAAAAATAAAAGTCCATTCTTTGAACTGTACCACAAAAGTTGGACAGTTCATTGCGGGAGTTTTTTTGGTGCTCTGAAAAGAAACGCTAAGTAAAAAAGCAAGTCATCTTGCTTTTTTATCTGCAAGTTCTTTGGAACATCTTAATGAGCAAGGAAAGCGATAGCGCCCGAAGCGAGTTTAGATGCCTAAGTGATAGTCCTTTCAGGTTACCAAAAAACTCCCTTGCGGGAGTTTTTTTGGTGCTCTGAAAAGGACTTGAACCTTCACGGGAAAACTCCCATAAGTACCTGAAACTTACGCGTCTACCAATTCCGCCATCAGAGCATGCTTATTTAATAAAAAGTTTTTGACCATAAGTCAACAGTTTCTTTTAAAAAAGATTGTATGAATATAAAATCAAAGCACTTCCCAAAATAACCCGATAAATCACAAACGGCATATAAGTTGATTTTTTAAGCCATTTAAGCATCACAAAAATCACCGCAAACGAGGCAAAAAACGAAAACAGCGCCGCATCGGAAGCCAGCATGATTTCCGCCGTATTTCCCTGCTTAAACAAGCTGTATCCTTCAAGCGAACCCGCCGCCAAAATAGTCGGCACTGAAAGCAACATTGAAAATTTTGCCGCGTCACTACGATTAATGCCTAAAAAACGCGCCATAGTAATGGTTATGCCTGAGCGGCTTGTCCCTGGAACTAACGCCAAACACTGCGCAAGACCGATAAAAATTACGTCTTTAATTCGCAAATCATTAATTTCACGATTGGTCTTACCTTTTTTATCGGCATACCATAACAATAATCCGTATAATAAAACCGTCCACCCGATAAGTGCCGGC
Source organism: Pseudomonadota bacterium (assembly GCA_021617435.1). GTDB lineage: Bacteria > Pseudomonadota > Alphaproteobacteria > RF32 > CAG-239 > CAAFZY01. The sequence continues at coordinate 8,205 of JAJWCP010000013.1, read as the reverse complement.
GTGCGCGCCCAATTCATACCGTAATTACGCAACAAAAACCCTACCAGCAATGCCGGAAGCGAGGCAATTACAATCAAATACGCCAATTTATTGCCGCCATCACTGAAATCAGGCAGCAACCCGCGCTTAAACACTCCGCAAATCATTTGCCCGAATGTTTTATAAAAATACAAAACCACCGCCGCTAACGAGCCGATATGCAATGCAATATCTACCCCGATACCCTGATCCGGAAAATCGGTAAAGGCTGAAAACAAAATTAAATGCCCCGATGAACTCACCGGTAAAAACTCCGTTAACCCTTGCACAATTGCGAGCCAAACAAGTTGCAGCGTAGTCATAATTTTTAATCCTTATTTTGATGATAAACTGCGCACTGCGCCGATATTAACTCCGTCAGCGCATGCGGACGAAAACGCACATTATTTAATGAGGCGCCCCAATGCAGATGCGGACCGGTGGCGCGTCCGGTCTTGCCGACATATCCGACCACCTGCCCTTTTTTAATATATTCGCCCTCTTTTACGGCTGATTTTTTAAGGTGCATATAAATAGTCTGCAACCCTTCGCCATGATCTAAAATCACCATATTGCCGCCGTAAAAATAATTACTGCCGTTCAGCACAACATAACCATCGCCCGCGGCTTTAACCGGCGTTCCCTCCGGTGCGGCAATATCCGTGCCGCTGTGCGGACTTTTCGGCACTCCGTTAAAAATGCGCTGATTGCCGAAATGACCGCTGATTGTTCCTTTAAGCGGAATATCAAACCCGTTTTTCCAACTTTGATTTTGCATATTAAGCGTGGTCAAAGCGCGCCGCACATCAGTTTGTTCGCGCATAATTTCCGCATTATCTTCTTTAGCCGGAGTAACTTTGCGCTGCTCTACGCCTTTTATGCTCTGCATATCCCATTTATTTTTGGCAACCAACAAAACATAGTCCGCAACCTCGCCGTTTTTATCGGTAACGGAAAGCGTAACTGTTGAAGCCTCATCTCGCCCCAACACCAGCAAAAACTCTCCGCCTTCTGCCAACGGCAACGGCTTGCCGTTTAGCGCCACCGCCTTTGCTTCAGCTCCGGCATCGGCTCGCAAAATTTCGCCTTGCCGCAAAACTCCGCAAAGCTTAATGCCCTCAGCTTTAACCGGCGCCGTTAAGACCAAACTACTTAATATCAAATAAATCAAACTGTTGCGCATCACGATTTTCCACCACTTTTGTTTTAACAATTCCGTCAATAAACCTAACATTAAGCTCGCCGCTGCGTTTGGCATGCGTTGTGTCATACATGGTTTTATAATGCCGGTCGGTAACCCATGCAAACCCGCGTTTAAGCACCGATTCAACAGAGACGCTTTCCATACGCGCCGCCAAATTTTTTAAAGCCGTGCGGTTTTTATCAAGCAAATTATTAATGTAATAAGGCTTTAAACCTAGCAAATCAAGTTGCTGTTTTTTAGCGCTCAAACAATTTTTAACCGCCACAATCAGCCGCTCGCATCTGTCGTCTAATTTTTGCTGATTTTCCAGCACAATCTGCTGCAAATTAGGAATCCCGCGCCCTAAGCCTTCAACCATTTGCTTATATTCGCCAAGGAGCCGACTAATTGCATTAAGCCGGCGGTTGTTGAGAGATGAAAGCTGCAGCATAAGCTCGCTTTTTACCGGCACGGCAAACTCCGCGGCTCCGGTCGGAGTCGGCGCCCGCAAATCGGAAACATAATCTATAAGCATTGTGTCGGTTTCATGCCCAACGGCAGAAATCAGCGGAATTTCAGAATCATACACCGCCCTGATAACCGCTTCTTCATTAAACGGCCACAAGTCTTCCAAACTGCCGCCGCCGCGCGCCACAATCAAAACATCAGGCTTAGGAATTGCGCCGTTTGCGGGCAGATTGTTAAAGCCCTTAATCGCCGCCGCAATTTTATCTGCCGCCCCCTCGCCTTGCACCGGAGTCGGCCAAACAATAATGCGGGTCGGAAATCTATCGCTTACCCGGTGAATAATATCGCGAATCACCGCGCCGGTCGGACTGGTCACCACCCCGATAACCCGCGGCAAATACGGAATTTGTTTTTTATGCGCGGTATCAAACAAGCCCTCGCGCAAAAACTGTTGTTTGCGCTCTTCCAAAAGCTTCAGCAATGCGCCGGTACCAGCAACTTCTAGCCGCTCAATTACCAGCTGATAAGATGACTTTCCGGCAAAAGTGGTAATTTTTCCGGTAGCGACAACTTCAAGCCCGTCTTCAATTTTAACCGGAAGCGTAGCCGCCACCCCGCGCCAACAAACCGCCGCCAACACAGCGTTTTCGTCTTTTAATGACAAATACCAGTGCCCCGAGTCCGCGCGTTTGGCGCCAAACACCTCGCCTTTTACCCTGACTGCCGAAAAAGTTGTTTCAACGCAGCGCTTAACGGCAAACGAAATTTCACTTACTGTATATTCAACAATATCCATTTTTAACCTCTGAGCCCATTGTAGCCTCAAACTTAACAGATGCAATATTTTATATGCCTTACCAACAAAAAAGATATTGCAATTACGGCTCTTTGCTTTTAATATATTTATCAAATCTGAAAGGAGAATCAAAAAATGGCAAAAGCACCCATGGTAAAACCTTTAAGCAAAGCGGCCGTTGGCGGCAGATTGAGCTTTATTTTCAGCATATTCAAATTTTTAAGTTTTGATTTAGCGGCCTTTTTTGTATCAAAAGCTGATGAAGCCAAAGAAGGTCTGTTTAATTCTAAAGGCAATTCCCGCGAATAGGAGATTAATATGGAAGACATTGCGCCTTTACCGGCAAGTTTTTTCTTTGATAAAATCGGGGTTATTATTAAAATTGAAATGAACGCCGACCACGTTTTCAGGGGCGAAGTTGTTTATGACGGTCGCAACCAAATAATTTTAAACCGTAACGACAAACAGTTTTATTTGTTAAGCAAAATTGCGCCGGTTATTCGTAAAAAAATCTTAAAAAGCAAATATGTAACCATTGCCGAAGAATTTAACGATGAAATTACGCAGGCTTATGACATCACAGTCCGAATTGTTGATGAAATTCCGGGAGCCGATACTTATGAGGCCGAAATGCAAAAATACGTTGAAAACCTTAAAAAGACTTTAGGTGAAGACAAATTAAAAGAAATGCAGCGAGAGGCTATTCACTCGTTTGCAAAATTGGTCGCCTGATTTTAATGTTAAGTCGCAACTATACATCCGCCGCCGACACGGCGGATTTTTTTGCCTGCAACTTATGCACAACACAGACTCGTAAATATTGCAAAAAAATGCGAGCTAAAATCTTCTCAAATGTAATAATTTGAGGAAATTTAATGCTTGCGTAATTTAAGTATAAATGACATAAATAATGCTTGCGATAAATACGAAGCATCGCATTGTCGCGTTTATTTTTCAACAAAAACCGCTATTTAATTACAATTTTTGCCAACCGCATATTATTTTTTCAAACTATTAAGATTAGCTCCCCAAAGTGCTGCCAGATTTTCTATAGTTGGCTCTTTTGCACTAACTGATGACTTTGTTTCTTGAGAAGTACATTCGCTATAACTATCATTTTGGAAATCATTTCTCTCAAAATCAACCACTTTTTGACCATATCTGCAACGAATGCATACTTGAATAGCCGGCAAAGCACCATTCCCATTATCCAACAATTCTAACTTTTCCAACACTTGATTGGTTATAGAGTTATAAGCAGCGGCACGTCTATCTTTCCCGACAGATTCAAAAAAAGCCTCGCCATGTACACCGCTTTCCGCACTATTAAAAAAGTTTTCAAAAGCTTTTGCTGCAATTTTATTAAATTTTTTATCTGCTATTTGTTCTTTTAATCTTGCTTTTTGCAACAATAAAATTACTTCTTTTTCTGTTGCGTCAGCTACACGTGCATAAGCCGGATTATTAGCCTGATATTCTAGAAATTCGGCAATACCTTTTTTTACCATCTCATCAGTAGGTAATTCATATTGATTTTTACGACCATAACTTAAAATACATCCGTTAACATCTTCAAAGATTGCCTTTGTTGCCGTTTTATCTTGCCATTTTTGCGCAGCAATTTTTTCTTCTTTCTTTTCTATTAAATTCTTCCGAATAAGTTCAAGTTCCTCTTTGTTAGGTTGAAAAGAAAGATTTTCTTTATTTTCTTTCATATAATCTACCATCTTTTGTGTAATATCAGAATCGGAAAGCATAATAAATTCCTTATCAAAGGAATCCTGAATTTTGTTTTGCAATTTAGCCAATTCTTGTTTATGTTTTTCTATTTGTTGAGCCTCAAGACGTTGTTGTTCGGCAATTTTGCGTTCCTTTTCCTCACATAATCCCGCATAAATACCTTTTAATTCATCAGTGTTTGGCATAAAAGGAAGAGAGTTTTTGTTAGCCTCTATATAATCAGTAATCGCATTTTTCAAATCTCGCTCATCAGCAATTAAAATGCAATCTCCAACGGTCTTTACTACATCTTTTTGTAACTTACACAAATCTTCTTGATGCTTCGCTTTTCGTTCTTCTTCTTTTTTGATGTGTTCGGTAATTTTACGCTCTTTTAGCGAATCATCAAAAGCCTTTTCACAGGCGCTTATAATTGATTTAACTTCAGGCTTTTCCCTTAAAGTTTTGCCTAAAGAAATCCAAATATTTGACAAAGTTTTCTTTTCGTTAAGATGTGAAGCAATATATATCATAAAATTTTGTAAATCTGCCTCATTCCCGTTTTTTAGTTCACGATTAAAAAACATATTAAACGGCATTGCTGTAAACTTATCTCTAAAGAAACCGGCTTTAGTAAATGGGCTGGCGCCGTTATTTAAGGCCATTACCACGCCTTGTTTTTTCCCATACCAAAGCATTTCATTCAAAAACGTGGTATGAGAACCGGATGAATGTTGATATGGAGCATCTTGTAAAAAAACTTTTTCAAAATTATAAATTTCCGGATTAGATACAGGAGCAACAGTAATCATTTTTCTATAATATGATATAAGCGTTTCGGGAGACGCAGACTTATACCCTCTGTTAGCAAGCTCAATGGCAAACGGCAATGAGCTTATATTTTGAGGTTTGAGCCGAACAATTTCATCCATCATCTTGTCAAAATTTTTAATTTTATCTTTGTGCACACTTAAAAAATTTCCCAAGACTTCAATATTGCCATCATTGGCAATATAATCTTTCAGATTCATATTATCTATAAAATTTAACAAAAGCCTATCGGATGAGTGAGTATGAGCATGGTCATAATTCTTCATAATAAATATTGCGCATGCGCTTGCCGATTGAGCATCAAGAGAATACTGGTTTAGATTTTTACTCATATATTCCACAAATAACCCACAATCGTCAGCTAGATTCTTAATCACAAAATTAAAATCAAGGGGCATATATGGTTTCAAATAGTGAGTCACAATTTTCTCTTGTTCTGCTGTTTCTGAACATCCGGATAGTCTTGCAATAACATGAGCTTTTTCTTGATCCGAACTAAACGTTAATACCGGAACTTTTGCCATGTCCTTTTCAGTAAAATAATCATATTTGATTAAAAATGGCAATTTTTTAATATTACATGGCATATCGCCTTTTTGATAAAAAATATCTTTTATTTTTTCATTTCTCATTATAAAAGAGTATTCCTTTTTCAGCTCTTTTGTTTGCTCGTCACTCAGCATATTTTTTTGATAAAAATATAGTAAAGCCGGAAATTTTACACCACGCTCAAGGTATGAATCAAACAATTTAGTACCGGTTTGACGGCAAATTTGGTTACATAGCTCAGAATTAATAGTTTGATTTTGTATTAACACCTCATAAAGCCTTGTCAATTTTTTTACATCCGAGGTATTTTTAATATAGTCCATTGTGCCCGGATATTGGATTAGAGCCCGACAGGTATCATTACTTGGGATTAAATACCTCCCCGAACTAATAATATCCAACATATTTGTTTCGCGATCTTTGCCATTACTAAGAAGTGTCAATTCCTTACCGGTTATTTCCATATAATCTGCTTGCAGAACTTTAATATCATCATCCTTTAATGTTTCATCTGTTGATAAATAATGATCTATTTCTTTTAATTGAGCCTCAACGCTAATGGTATCTTTCCATTTTTGATACTCTTCAAATGATCTGTGGTAAAGCACATTTTCGCCACAGACATGGGTATTGATTTGTTTGAGACGTTCTAAAGTAATACTTTGTGTGCGATATTCATCGCGTATTAGCATTGATAGCGTTTCAGGAAAGAATTCTTTTAAACAGTTTAAGGTATCCAACACTTTCGGATCTGATAAATCAGCATCATAAAAATAATGGTTAATAATCGGCATTGCCAAATTATGAGATTTTAAAATATCCGTATTAGTATAGAAATCATAGCCATAAGCACCCTTATAATAAGTTTTTATTTCAACAGGCGGAAAATCTCCACTGTCAGGAGGGACTTCGCTTTGCAGATTTATTTCTTCATTAGCTTCCAAAATATTTCTACTTACGCCAAAATCTAAAAAATACGATTTATCATCAAGTGAAGAAGATGCCAAAGAAAATAATTTATTAAAAAAATCTTTTTTATCGGACAAATCATCAAGTTTAAATTTGTCCCAATCAATAGAAACCTCATTTTTACTAATAAGATCTGCGTATGTGTTTTTAACCTGTTGCCGCCAGGATATAACACATTCCGCCTTTTTTTCTGGACTTAATCTTCTCCACCATCCCATTTTTCTCTCCTAACTGTTTTTTTAAGACAGATTCTAGTTTTTCTATGGCTATGCTTTTATTCAATAAAAGATAACAATGACAAAATTAAATTATTTTTATCCGTTAGTCTTATCTTGCATAAATTTGTTTAATGCCAAAGCGGCAGTATGCGAATTTTCAGCTGACATTTTTGTCCTCTCTTGATTCATATCAATAATGGCTCTAAACACTTTTTTAGCATCAGCGCCACCTGCTCCCCAATAACCCGAACCGTCAGCTTTGCCATATCCGGCACCACCGCTCCAACCGCCAAATTCCTTGGTTAATTTTTCGCAAATATCACCATGTCCATAGTAGTTGATTTCGCCATCAGCACTCAAAATTGCCAAATTTTGCGGCTTATCTTTTTCAAACAAGCGATCTGCAACAGTAGCTGTTCGGCTATGGGGCAATTTTACCATAATAAGCTCATCTTCACCAAAAGGAACTTTAACCATTTTTTTAAGCGCTTCCTCTGCCTGTTTTTCCTCTTCATCTTTAATTCCCTGACATTTGCGGTCGGCTAAACGAATTTTATCAACTTCTTCTTTGGTTGCGCCTATTTCAAGCATTGCCGGAATATAACCACTGTCATTAGCAGCTACCAGTTGCATATCTCTGGTTGCTTTAATACCTAATAAATCACAAACTTGTAAAATAGAGGCTTTGTTTTGCGACTTACTTCCATGATGATCAACAACAACTGTATTTTCAGGTAATTTTGTATAAGGAGAAACATCTGTAAGCTCAATAACAACCGGAGTTTTGCCTTCTTCAGCAACTTTTGCAATTTCACCGGCGCCAAGTTCTTTAATTTCTGAACCGTTAACAATGCCGATTACTTTATCTTTATCATCTACAACAACATCAAAATCAACGCCTTCCACATTTTTCTTAGACACAATTTTACCAATTTCGTGTTTTTCAGCATCATACGCTTTACGATTTTTACCCCAACCTTCTACATTGCCTATTTTTTTATTATACGCGGCAGTAGTTGTTCCCCATGACAGATTAGCATCTGAATATGAAACTCCGGCTTTATCCAAAACTTGTTTAATTGCCTGCATTTCCAAATCATTTCCACCTAAAAAGAAATGTAAATTTTCTTTATTCATTTATTTTCTCCTTTATAAAATTAAATAAAAACTTTAAATATAGCGTATGTTTATTTATCAAGCCCTTTATTTCTCAAAAAATTATCTAAAACATTGTCCATTTGCGTTTTTACTGGTTGCTTTTCAGCCTCCTCAACCGCTTGCTTTTCACATTGTTTGCGTTGTTCAATTTCAACCGCTTTATTTACAAACGCTTTCCATTGCTCAACAGAAACATCATTACTTAATTCTTTGCTTGAACCACCGCCACCACCACAATAAGAAACTGTCATTTTAATATGACCTCCAATAAGCTTATGATGAGCATCATAACGAGG
>JAJWCP010000118.1 GCA_021617435.1 Pseudomonadota bacterium | reverse complement strand
ATTAAATCAGTATATACACCTTTAAATGCCGCCGAATTTAACATTTTTTGTGATATGTCAACTCCGATAAAGCTGTTTTTATCTGATTTAAATGTTTGTCCGACTAATCCGGTTCCACACCCTAAGTCAAGCACTTTGCCAATAGGCGTAAATTTTAATTCTTTTAATTTGTTTATGGCTGAATAATTAATATTTTGCATCGTCTGCTCATAATTTTCAGCAAAGGCATCAAACAAAGCTTCTGTGTATGCTTTGCCGTCAGCGCTGTTTTTGCCGTTAAAAGCTGAAACTAAGCGGTTGGCAAATACGTTATCAGGCGTAAATTTTTGCCATTGCGCGGCAATTTTGCATGCCTCTTGCGGGTTTTGAGCATAAAAAAGCGTAAGCGTTTCAGACAAATTAATAGAAAATTCAGTATGCTGCGGCGCTTGTTTAATGGCGTTTAAGAGCAAATCGGCAGCGCGCGCATAATCGCCGGTATCTTTCAAAATTAAGGCTAAATTATTGCTTACTTCCGGTATATCCGGATTCAAAATAACTGCTTGGCGGTACTCTTCCAGCGCTTCCAAGGTGCGCTTTTGTTTGTATAATAGAGCCGCTAATCCGGCATGAGCTTCCGCATTGTTTGGTTCTAAATCAAGCGCTTTCCGGTACAAACTTTCATTTTCGGTCAATGCGGCAAGATTAATCAGCGCCGGAGCGCATTTACCATTAATTTGCAAGGCTTGCGCAAAAGCTTTAACCGCCTCATCGGTATTATTAAGCTTTAGAGCAATGTTTCCGGCAAGTAAATAAATGTCAGCAGAGGAGGTATCCGCATTTTGCGCAAGTTTTACATATCTCTCAGCCTCTGAAAGGTTATTTTGTTTGAAATTAATAAGTGCCAGATAATATACGGGCAGGGCAGATGTAGGGTGTTGCTCGCAGAGGCTTTGCAGCGCCGCAACATCATGGTCAAGTGCCGCCAAATTAACCAATGGCTCCAAATAAGCTGGGTCATATTCAAGCGCCTTGCGGTAATATTCTTTAGCTTTTTCCGGCTGATTTAAGCTTTCCTGAATTCCGCCTAGATTATTATAAGCTTCCTTTATATCTGGGTTTAATTTTATAACTTCAAAATATGCGTTTGTCGCCTCATGCAATTTTCCGGCAGCCGATAACGAAACTGCCAAATTAAAATAAAGCGGCAGATGACGGGGAGCAAACCGCAGCGCCTTGTAAAAACATTCGCATGCCTCATTAAAACAGCCTTTGGCATGCGCGGTCAAACCCATCATATTTAAAACATCAGGATTTTCGGGTACAACCTCTAAAATTTGCCGATATAAATCTTCCGCCTGATTAAGCGCACCGGACAGATATAAATTATTAGCTTTTTCAAACAATAAATCGTATAACATTTTGCTCTCCGCCCTTCATTTTACGTTTAATTTTTCAAAATTCCAGTTTTATTTTTATTACCGTGAATAAAAAGCAGTTGACAATGATTTTTATATATAATAGTATTTATCCGTTCGGGTGCTTGAGGGCAATAGGCACGAACATTAGACTTGGCCGGTCGTCAGTATTTTACGGGTGTATACCCTTTTGATGAGTGGCCTTTCTGTTGAAAGGTTTTTTTAATGTTTAAATATCAACACGGTTTTTGCATTATTCGTTGTCAGCCTTTTCATATCGGGCATGACAGACTGATTAAAAAAATGATGGAAGAGTGTGCTTGGGGTACGGTTTTAATTGCCGCCGCGCAAGAAAGCGGTACTGAAAAGAACCCTCTGCCGTATTTTGTCCGCAAAAAAATGATACAAAATGTGTGGCGTAAAAATGAGGCCTATTCGCGTTTGAAGATTATCGGCGTTAAAGACGTTAATAATATTCCGTGGAATGCTCATGTTTTGGAAACCATTAAAAAAGAAGAACCTGACAAACCCAAACCGGACATTATTTACGTTGGTGATGAAAGCGAGTATCGCTTTTTTGCCGATGATGTTCCAAATGTCGGGGTTTGTTCGCGCACAACGCAAGATTTTCCGTTTTTATCCGGAAATATGGTGCGTGATATGATTGCGCTTAAAGATAACCGATACAAACAATTTGTTCATCCTGAAAATTTGGAGCTTATCCGCAAAAGTTTTTATGAAGATGAATAATTTAAAAATATAACTTTCTGTTGGTTTGGGTCTTGAAGGGACAGGCGAGACAAACCGTAACTTAACCTGCTGTCAAGGAGAACATTTATGACTAAAATCAGTCGGAACTTTCATTACATTTTACTGCTTATCGGGCAAAGGTAGGCGGAACTATGCAAATGTTAGAAATATGCGCGACAATCTTAGGATTGTTGCAAGGGCTTTTTGTGCTCTTAAACAAACGCTCTAATTGGCTGTTTTATATCGCGCAAATCAGCTGTTTAATTTGTTTTTCATATCTTAACCGCTTATACGGTGATGTTTTAAGTAACTCGTTTTACTTTTTCATGGGCATCGCCGGGTGGATTTTGTGGAAAAACGAAAACCGGATGAGCATTACAAAATGTTCATCTGCCGAAAGAGTTGCCTATGTTTTGGTAATTGTGCTCGGCTCATTAATTTTGTTTTGGTTTTTGCGGCAAACGCAAGACCCTCTGCCGCAAATAGACTCTTTTACAACCGTATCTTCCTTTGTCGCAACTTATTACATGGTCAGAAAAAAGTTAGACACATGGATTATTTGGTTTGTGAATGACCTTTGTTACATTGCGCAGTATGCCATGCTGCAAAATGTGGCTTGGTATTTAATGGGCTTAAACATTGTGTGGACAATCATGGCCGTGGTTTCGTTTTTCAACTGGCTCAGAATTATGAAAGGATATGTAAAATGAAAAAAATATATTTTGCCGGTAAATTTAACAAATTAAAACAACGGGGAATGCCGCTTAGCAAGGCGCTTTGCAATGATTACCGCGCCAAACTTTTGCATGGCTCCGAGCTGTTGACTTATTATCAAAAACATTTGGTGGTGGATAATAAGTTTGAGTACGCGGGACCGTTTTATTGCGAGCAGGCGTCCGGCGGCAATTTTACCTCAACCGATTGTACCGCCGTGTTGAATGCCGAGTATAATTTTATTTTAAGCAGCGATGTTTTTGTGGTGGTTTTGGGCGAAAGTTTTTCAGTCGGCTCGGTTGTGGAGCTCGGTTGGGCACTTAATGCCGATAAACAAATTATCCTGTTATATCAGGAAGAAGATTCCGCTTATACCATCAAATCGGAATATTGGTTTGCCATTGCCGACGCCGTAAAGCGGAGCCAAAAACTGACAGTGCGCAAATATGCGGATTATTCTGAAATCACAAGTTTAATCAATCAAACCTTAGAGGAGATACTTTAACATGAAATACAAAGAATTTGAACTGATTTTATCGTCATTTAAATGCAACAAACATTGCCCGTACTGCACTGCCA
>JAJWCP010000117.1 GCA_021617435.1 Pseudomonadota bacterium | reverse complement strand
TTACTAAAGCATGCCAATTTTTATTATTACTGCTGCCAACTTCATTGTAAATATACATTTTATTGTTAAAAATGTCATAAAAGTAATTTTGTATGTTGGGTTTAATCATTTCTTGCGGAATTTCACCCAATTTAACAAACAATGGAGTCAAATTTTGCATTGATTTATATGAGTCCATAACACGAACATATTTGATAACCGAATTAACAACTTGATTTAATTGTTCGGCTTGCTTGTTGAGCTTGTATTTGAACATAGCCTTGCTATAACCTGCAATCGCCCCGACGGATAAAACCCCGATTACTGCCAGAACGCCGAGCATTTCCACCATAGACCGACCTGCGCAAACACTGTCACACTCCGGCTTGACCGGAGTGTCCAGGTCAAACCAAGCAGCAAATTTGTTCAACCTGGATATTCGGGTCAAGCCCGAATATGACAGAGTGTAGTGTAAAAAACGGGTAAGATGTGATTTCATAATAAAAATCTCCTCAAATTGTTGCATTTGAGAAGATTTTAGCTCGCGTTTTTTTTTTGCAATATTTACGAGTCCGTGCTGTGCATAAGTTGTATTTAGTCACCCCATCGGCAGTTGCTACCTTTCTATAAAACGGAAAAATAATATGATGTGTATAATTTTGTTTTTTGCGGATTTATTAAAACAAAAGTGTTAGGTTGGGGCAAAATAAAGGAAGAAAGTTATGACAAACACACTATATCAAAAAGCTAAAGAGCTCTTATATGCTGAATACAATCGCAATTTTGCCATGATTAAAGACGAGCCTTTTTACGCTGGTTTTGCAACAGAAAAATTGCAACATTCATTACAGGTATCGGGCGCCGGAAACGGAATTTTGCAAAATGAACCGTATTTTGCCGCGCGTTCGGCTGATTTTATTGACATTGCTAAAACCGCAATTTTATTGCACGATATTTTCAGGTTTTCAGAAATTGCAATATATGCGCAAACCAAGCATCGTGTTGACCATAGCTTGGAAGGCGGCAAGTTTTTGCAAAATACAGCCGATTTTGATGATGAACGAATCGTATTGCCTGTTAAACATCATGGGCACATGCCGAAAGATTTTTATGAAGATACCGTATATTTGGCAATTAAAGATGAAAACTTAAATCATGATATTGAGCATATTTGGTTTGCCGTGCGTGACGCCGATAAAATCGCCAACTGGAATTTGCTTGCTTCTGATTTTGATTATCTGAAACAGTTTTGGCTTTCGCATGCTACCGATACATCGCCGGAACAGGCACAAATTTCGCCGGAAGTGTGGAAGACTTTTGCCGATAATCAAATTATTCCGCACGCTATTCTTAAAACCAATGCTGATGAGCTGCTTGGCAATTTCAGCTGGCTATTTGATATGAACTATGCTTACTGCATTAAATATTGCAATAAGTTGAACTTGTTTGCTAAATATAAAGTTATGTTTGAAAAGCTTAATATCCGCAATGATGTCGTAGAGCAAATTATGCAGACGGCTAAAAGTTATGTTGATAAAAAGTTTGGTTTATAAAGCGCAAAAAATCCCTGAAGTTTTATTCAGGGATAAAATTTTTATTGTTTAATCTTTTCAACTTGTGAAAATTCAAGTTCAACCGGAGTATAACGACCGAAAATAGAAACTGAAACTTTCAAGCGCGATTTTTCGCTGTCAACTTCTTCAACCACGCCGACAAAAGAAGCAAACGGACCGTCGGTAACGCGGACTTGTTCGCCGACTTCAAAGTCTATCATGGTTTGCGGACGTTCAACACCTTCGGTCATCTGTTTAATAATGCGTTCAGCTTCAGCGTCGCTAATAGGTTGCGGCTTATTGCGGCTGCCTAAAAATCCGCTGACGCGAGGGGTGTTTTTAACCACATGCCAGCACTCATCGGACATTTCCATTTTAACCAGAATATATCCGGGGAAAAATTTGCGTTCAGCGTTTACTTTAGCGCCTTTTCTGATTTCAACAACTTCTTCGGTCGGAACCAAAACGTCTAAGATTTTGTCTTCCATTTTTTTCAAAACGGCTTGTTCTTTTAATGATTCGGCAACTTTTTTTTCAGAACCGGAATAAACGTTTACAACATACCAACGTGCAGCCATGAAATTATGCTCCTAAACCTAAAATTAATTTAACGCCCCAACCTAAAATTAAGTCTATACAAAAGAAAAATGCGGCGGCAATGGCAACAATAACAATAATCATTACCGAAACTTGCGATACTTCTTTTTTGGTTGGCCAGGTAACTTTTTTAACTTCTTGTTTTACCTGTCTGAAAAATTGTATTGGACTAACTTTCACTTTAGGACCATCCTTTAAACGTTTTGTTGCAATAAATTTGGCAGGGGCAGCAGGATTTGAACCCACGACACTCGGTTTTGGAGACCGATGTTCTACCAACTGAACTATGCCCCTATGAAATACTTTCTGCTTTATATAATACAAAATCACATAAATCAAGTGTTTTTTATCCCTTGTTACTTATATTTGAAAACGGCGGATAAATTAAGTTTATTTACGCGAAATCATAAGTAAAATATTAACAAGTTTCGGTTATATTCTTTTCAAGCTGCCGCTATGCTTTATGAAGTAATGCAAGCCAAAAATTTTGCTTATGAATTACTGTTGGCAGTTAAATATGATAAAGGCAGAATCATAACTAAAACAGAAATTTGCAGAGGGTTTGAGTTTTTTAATTTAAAACTGCGAAAAATCAGGCGTTAAATTGCACACGCCGTTTTATTTGACAATTTTTATTTATAAAAACTTCCAAGCGATGGCACAGGTGTCACCACTGTGACAATCGCATAAGTCATATACCTGTTTTAAGGTGCCGGAGCTGATGTCATGGGCTAAAATAACCGTTTCAGAGCCGGTGACGCGAGCATCGGTTAAGCCGGAATCTTCAATGGTTAAATCGCCATCTTTTTTAATACTGACGGCAAGAAAGCCGGTAGCAACGTCAGAGCCCCAGTCTGAAATTGCCAGCTCGCGGCAGGCAATAGGGTTAAGCCCGTTAAATATTAAAATAAAAGCTCCGTTTTCCTTGTATTCATAGTCAGCCGGAGCAATGGTTACAGAACCGCGATTTTTGTTGTGAATATGAAGACGATCGGCATCAATCATCCAAGTAGGCACTAATCCGGCGTTAATTAAGGTAATGTCATTCACGCTTCCGTAATTTTCAGCGGAAAAAAACATGCTTCGCACATTTGCAACCAGAGTGGAAACTTCATCTTTTAAATTGTTAATACGTAAATTGCGACTGGCGGTAACGTATCCGGCAATGCCGCCAACGCTCAATACCCCTACGATGGCAAGAACGCCAATTATTTCAACCATGGAACGGCCGGTATCGTCAGTTTTTATCTTCATAATTTTGGGCCTTTAAAAATTACTATAAGTCACGGTAACATACTAATTTTTTAATGTCTAATC
>JAJWCP010000116.1 GCA_021617435.1 Pseudomonadota bacterium | reverse complement strand
AACATCTTAATGAGCAAGGAAAGCGACAGCGCCCGCGGCGAATTTAGATGCCAAAGAGGTATTCAAGTCCGCGAAAAATGTATTTTGAGCGGAAACGCGAGTAGCTAAGCAAATTTAAAATGAAAAAAAGCCACCGTGAAGGTGGCTTTTCATTTATTGGAGCGGGCAATGGGATTGGCTTTGCCGCCGTGCTCCCGCTCGGCTTTCGCTTGTAGTCGGACCCACTTCTTCGTGGCTCCTCATCCTGCCACTCCGGATAACAAAAAAAAAGGTCGCTATAAAAGCGACCTTTTTCGTTATTGGAGCGGGCAATGTGATTATTCCGCTGCGCTACATTCACTGCGCTCATCGGCAACCGCCGACCGCCGTGCTCCCGCTCGGCTTTCGCTTGTAGTCGGACCCACTTTTTCGTGGCTCCTCATCCCGCCGCACCCAATAACAAAAAGGTCGCTATAAAAGCGACCCTTTTGTTATTGGAGCGGGCAATGGGATTGGCTTTGCCGCTGCGTCCTCGCTCGGCTTTCTGCCTCACCGGCGTACTTCCGTCCGCCTCTCGTCCTTGTCGGCCCCACTTCTTCATGGCTCCTTATCCCGCCGCACCCAATAACAAAAAGGTCGCTATAAAAGCGACCCTTTTGTTATTGGAGCGGGCAATGGGATTCGGACCCACGACATCAACCTTGGCAAGGTTGCGCTCTACCCCTGAGCTATACCCGCATCTCTGCGATGTCGTATTTAATAGCATATCCGAAATAAAATGCAAGAGTTTTTTTGAATTTTTTCAAAAAAAATTATAACTTGTGATTTTTCAAAAAGTTATGCCCATTCTGTTAATAATAAAAATAAAGCTTTGCTTTTACCCCATGAAGGATTACTCTGTTTATAAATTAGTTTAATCAGTTGAAAGTTAAAATTATGACCGTTAAAAAAGCCAAAGATATTCGCTTTGAAAAAGAAGCCAAAGCACTGCAAAAAAATTTGGAAAAACGCAAAAAACAACAGCAAGAGCGTGAAAAATTAAAAGCACAAAAGGACGTGAAAAATGGACAAGATTAAAATTATCGGCGGCAACCAACTTAACGGTAAAATATACATCAGCGGCGCTAAAAATGCGGCGTTACCGCTAATTTGCGCCACTTTATTAACCGATGAACCGGTTATTCTTACCAATATGCCGATTTTGTCGGATATTAAATCGCTTAATGCTTTGTTGGTGCAGCTTGGCACCGATATTCAAGAATCTGACGATAAAGTCGGTAAACTCGCTTGCAAGCGTTATATTTATCAAACTAAAAAATTTGCAAGCCTTGTTGCTCCTTATGATTATGTGCGCAAAATGCGCGCTTCATATTATGTTTTGGGTCCGGTTTTGGCGCGGGAAGGGCACGTTGAGCTTTCGCTCCCGGGAGGTTGCGCTATCGGTGCGCGCCCGATGGATATTCACTTAAATGCGCTTGAGCAAATGGGAGCTTCAATTGAAATTAAAAACGGTTATGTGGTTGCCGATGCCAAAAAAGGCTTAAAAGGCTCGCACATTATTTTTCCGAAAGCTTCAGTCGGCGCCACTTGCAACATTTTAATGGCGGCAACTTTGGCTCGCGGTGAAACCACAATTGAAAATGCCGCCAAAGAGCCGGAAATCGCCGATTTGATTGATTTATTAACCGATATGGGCGCTAAAATTGAGGGCAAGGACTCTTCCGTGCTTAAAATTGAAGGCGTTAAAGCTTTGCACGGTGCCGAGCACGCCGTAATTTCCGATCGCATTGAAGCCGGTTCGTATGCCATAGCGGCGGCTATTACCAAAGGCAAAATTGAACTGGTTAACGCGCGAGCCGAACATTTGCAATCTCCGCTTAATATTTTAAGAGCAATGGATATTAAAATTACTGAAAAGCCGGAAAGCATAGTAGTTGACGCGCGCAATGCCTTAATGCAGGGACAGGATATTATCACTGACTATTACCCCGGATTCCCGACAGATTTGCAGGCGCAGTTTATGGCGTTAATGACGGTTGTTCCTGGGGCATCATTGGTAACTGAAAATATTTGGGAAAACCGCTTTATGCATGTGCCTGAGTTGATGCGCATGGGTGCTAACATAAATGTTCATGGTTATGCTTCAGCTATTGTGCGCGGGGTTAAACGCTTATCCGGCGCTCCGGTTATGGCAACTGATTTGCGCGCCTCGTTTGCGTTGGTTTTGGCCGGTCTTGCCGCGGAAGGTGAAACAATTGTCAACCGTGTTTACCACTTAGACCGCGGCTACGAAAAACTTGAAGAAAAATTAAAAGCGGTCGGAGCTGATATTGAACGTATAAAAGAAGAAGATTAAATTAATAAAACAGAGGAAAATATAATGAAAAGATTTTTAACAATATTGAGTGCTTGTTTGCTGTTTGCCTGTTCGCAAAACGGTGAGCCTTTTACAGGTGAATATGTAATGCTCAATGCGCCGGAAGGTGCGGAAATTACTTTGGGTTTTAACGGAAATGATTTTTACGGAGTGGCGGCAATAAATAACTACTTTGGCTCATACACCCGCAAAACTAATGGCGCGATTAAGTTTAATACTATCGGCTCAACCATGATGGCAGGTCCGCGTGATTTAATGGATGCGGAAAGTAAGTATTTAAATAATCTTGAGCGAATTAACAGTTATAAAACCGATGGCGATAAACTTATTTTAAGCGGTAAAGGCCAAACCCTGACTTTTAAGCGGAAGCAATAATACCGGCATTAAAATCTAACCACCAATCTGGTTTCGCGGTTTTTTTGCGCGCTGTTGCAAATTGCGTCTATGTCGCCGACGGTTAAATCTTTTAAGCATTTCAGGCCTGCTGCGCATACTTTATTGCCGTAAACAACTCCTTCACTGCCTGAGCCTTGCTCATCATTATGATAAAAGTAAGCATAAACGACATCATCTTGCCGCGGAATTAACAAATATTGATACATATTGCGGCAGGCGTCAATTAAATCAGGTGACGAGGAGTGTTGCTCATCAGAATTTGAAAGTTGCAGATAGAACAGAATTGCAGTTTTTCTATGGGATCGTAGTTCTGAGCGGTGCTTTAACATATCATAAGCATACCCCTTGTTGTTTGGCAATTTCATACCATCGGGCAGCTCGCCCATTTTATATATAATCGGGTATAAATTTTGAAATGAGGATTCAGAGGATAGTTTAATAAATTCTTCCCGATGAATGGCAATAGTACCAAACAGTTGGTTATATTGATCAACCATTTTGTTAAGCTTGTACTTCATCATCGCCTTGCTGTAACCGGCGATAGCACTGACGCTTAAGACCCCGATGATAGCAAGAACGCCAAGCATCTCCACCATGCTACGCCCTGTACAAACACTGTCATTCTCAAACTTGAGAGATGTGTTCGTTCCCATAGTGTCACACTCCGGCTTGACCGGAGTGTCCAGGTCAAACCAA
>JAJWCP010000115.1 GCA_021617435.1 Pseudomonadota bacterium | reverse complement strand
GTTTATTACGTGTTGCTGTTGGGAGCGACGGAAATTTTATATATGGATACTCCTGATTATGCTGCCATTAACGAATATGTAAATATTGCCCACAAAGTTTCAGATAAATATGCCGCCGGTATGGTTAACGCGGTTTTGCGCCGTGTCGCAGCCGATAAAGATAATTTAAATGCAGCGTTCAACAGTAGGTGTTTTTCGGAAGAATTTAAGAAAATTTTGCGTGCTGATTATACGCAAGCCGAAATAACCAAGTTGGAAGAATCGGCGAAAGAGGAACCGGCGCTTGATATTACTGCCAAGGGTAGTGCGGAAGAACTGGCTTTGAAATTGAATGGTGTTTTATTTGCCAACGGAACCATCAGACTGAAAGGGCTTAAAACTAAAGTCAGCGAGCTTTACGGTTTTAAGGAAGGATTGTGGTGGGTGCAAGACTTGGCGGCTTCATTGCCGGTTAATCTACTTGGTGAGGTTAATGGGAAAAAAGTGCTTGATTTATGCGCCGCCCCCGGGGGCAAAACCGCGCAACTGTTAAGTAAAGGCGCTAAAGTTACGGCGGTTGATATTGATGAAGAGCGCATGGCTCGTTTGCGGCAAAATATTAAGCGCTTGCAAATGGAAGAAAATTTAACCACCGTAACGGCGGACGGACTTGAGTTTTTGCAAAACAGCTCAGAAAAGTTTGATATTATCGTTTTAGACGCGCCGTGTTCGGCAACCGGAACATTCAGAAGGCATCCGGAAGTTTTGCATCTTAAAACCGCAGATGATGTAAATAAACAGCTTGATATTCAGGCTCAAATGTTAAATGCGGCGGCAGCAAAATTAGCGGCGGACGGAATTATATTGTATTGCACATGTTCGGCGGCTAAAGCAGAAGGCGAAAATCAGATTGCAAAGTTTTTGCAATCTCATGCCTATTTCAAATTGAGGACGTTTGATTTACGGGATGTCAATAAATTTAACGGAAAAATGTTTGACGCCGAAATAATTGATAAGGGAGTTTTAAGAACTTTGTCGTATTATACGCAAAAAGACGGCGGCATGGATGTGTTTTTTGCCGCTTGTTTGCAAAAATCCGCGTAAAGGGAGAAAAATATGTTAACGCCTTCAATCAGTTTTGCAGTAATCGGCTTAATCGGGTTCGCTTTGTCGCGATTGTTTCTTAATTTCAGCAAAACTGACGCGGAACATTATGAAAACTACAAATTTTATCGGGATACATCGTTTTTTTTGGCGCTTTTGCTTTTTGGAGGTGTAGCCGCTGTTTTTTATAATGCGCCTGATATGTTTGATGTGGTTGTGCCGGTTGGGTGGTATGTTTTGCCGCTTGTTTTTTTGACGACGGTATTGCTTTATGCGGTGTTTTGGTTTGAAATTGTTTGGCTGACGCGAACGGTGGCATTGGCGGCTTCAGTTTTACTCGTATGTTTACTTCCCGCTGATTGTTTGATTTTTGAAGGGCTTGTTCCGCTATGGGCGGATAGATTTTTGGTATCAATAGCAGTGTTTATTTTTATCAGCGGGGCGGCAAATATTAATTTACTGTCCGGAATTTTCGGTATTCAGGCGACAACTGTTTCCATCGGCATCGGTATTTTGGCATTGCTTGGCGGAGTGCCGTTTTATTTGGGCGCAATCGGCGCTTATGTTGCAGGAATTTGGCTTGGTTTTTTAAATTTGAATTGGTTTCCGAGTAAAGTTTATGTAAACAGCGGCACTTGCATGGCTGCGGCTTATATTTTGGCTTGGTTGTTGTTGCAAGGGGCTGCGGAATTAGCCGGACCATCGGTGCTGATATTGTTGATGTTTTTTATTTGTGAGATAATTTGGGCAGTATCGCAAAAGTTTATATTCGGGCAAAATACGGCGGATTTGTCGGAAAATACGGCTTGTTATGAAGCTTTTTCAAAAGGAGTGACTGTTCCGGCTATTGGTGTGGCGGTGGCAAAAATAAATGTGGTGAACATTATTTTGGCAATGTTTCAGCTCTATTCGGCTAACAGTTTTTCGGTTCCGATTTTTGCGTTTTTGATAAACTTGTGGTTGCTTGGAATTTTATATAACGCCAATGACGGAATTAAGTCATTGAAAGAAGCTAATAAAGATTTTATCAGAGATGTAAAAAGCGGGCTTGATAATATTAAAAAATCTTTTAATAAAAACAAGGATTGATGATGGCAAGCAGGTTTTGGCACAGATTTTTTAAGCAAGATAAAAGCGTGCATGCAAGCGCGGATTCAGTGTATGCGCCGATAAAAATCACAGTGGCGGCATTTGAAGATGATTGTTCGGAAAATTCAGGCCGTTATCTTTGTGAATTACTGAAAGAAAGTTCATTGTTTGAATGTGATTTTTATGATGAACTCACCGATAAATCATTCTTGAACTTGCAAGGGCGTAACTTTTTTGATTTTTATGATGCCGGTCGTAAAATTTTAAAACAAACCGGAGCTGATGTGCTCATTTGGGGTCTTAGAAAAAATGATAAAATCAGGCTTAATTTTCAAACTGGACGACAATATGAAAACGCGGATATTTCTTTGCTTGACAGTTTGTGTTTGCCGCTTAATTTTTTTCAAGATAAAATTTTACCGGAACAACTGTTTAAGTTAATTTGTGCGATTGTTGTGGTAACAGCTGAAAAAAATAACGGTAATAAACAGAAAATTTTGAAAAATCTGTTTGATAAAATTAAAACATCATCGCCACGCGGGCTAAGTATTGAGGATATGCCTTATATTTTAAATATGCTTGCGATTATTTATTTACAGGCAAATGCAGATAGTTTAAGTATTGCGGATATTAAGGCTATATCCGGAATATTGGATAAGGCGCGCAAACTGTCGGCAGATGCGGCAGATGTGCTTTTAACAGCGAGCATTTGCGCTAATTTCGGAAAGCTGTATCAGGTTGCGGCGGAAGCTTTTGACCATTATCGTGATTTATTTTTGAAAAACGCGATTGAATATAATCGCATGGCGCAGAAGTATTTTAACCGTTATGCGTATCCGTATGATTTTGGGGTGCTGGCGTACCGTAATTCGCAGCTTTATTTTGCGTATTGGCGACAGGTGTCAGATGTGCAGGCTTTAAGAGATGCGGTGTTTAATTTGCGCGAGGCGGAAAAGATTTTTTCGGAAGCGGCGTTTCCGTATTTTTGGGCGCTGATTCAAGATAAACTCGGGTTTTATCTCTCGTTGTTGGGATTATTTAGCCATAGTGATGAAATTTCGTTGCTTGCGGTGGAAAATTATAAAAATCGCCAAAGAGTTTTTGCTAAAGAAGTTTGGCCGCTGAAATGGGCAAAAACGCAGGAAAATATTGGAAATATTTTTTATAATACCGGAAAGTGGCTTAAAGACGAAAATTATTTGGAAGAAGCTATAAAGTATTATGAAGATGCCGCTGAAATTTATGAAAACTGCAAAAAATCCGATGAACTGCGGCAAATGCAAATTTGTATAACAAAGGCTGATGAATATATAAAACAACTTTAGTGTAAATAGTTCTTGCATAAAATGTTTTTTTATTTTATGAAATAGCTGTTACGGTG
>JAJWCP010000012.1 GCA_021617435.1 Pseudomonadota bacterium | reverse complement strand
ATATTCGCCTTCTGCTTCAGCAACCTTTTTTAACAGAATTTTTTTATCGTCATCACAATCTTCAAAGTTAATTTTGACGGGCGGCTCTTTGCCAAGCAATATATTGCGTTCGTGTTCAAGCGCGTGCAGGCGAATTAAATGCTTGTGGTACAATGGGGATGAATAATAAAAATCGTTACCCATTTCTTGGCAAAAAATTTCTTCCTTTAAATTGGTGATGTCATTGTTAATGTTATCAAGTGTTTTCATCTTTTATTATCCTTGCATAAAATATGATATAATATATTTATTTTAATATATCAAGAATAATATTTGAGATATTATAAAAAAACCGCCTGATGTGGCGGTTGGAAAGTTTTTTATGGTGATTACAGCTTTTGAACCAGGGCGATGATTTTGCCTAACACTTTGAGTTCTTTGTAATTTTGCGCTTTGTAGGTTTTGTATTGCGGATTATCGCCGCTGATTTCAACTGAAGCGTCAAGCGGGGAAATTTGCACTCTTTTAATATTAATGTCGCGCCCGGATGAAAATAAATACAATCCGTCTGTTTCAGGAGCGTTGTATGATGAGTCAAACCAAACGTAGTCGCCGGGGTTGATTGAAGGCTTCATAGAATCGCCGGTTACTTTCACAATTTTGATATTTTGCGAATCGGCGGAAGTTATGTCTTCTAAAATGTTACGGCTTAAATACTGCTTGCCGACGGTGTTGTGCAAAAAATCAGCTCCGTTAAGCTGCGGTGATAAAATGTCAATGGCTTCTAGGCTGTTTTCATCAGAATTTGAACTTTTGATGATGTCTGAAATAATCTCAAGCTTGCCATCAGAAAGCCCTGATGCTTTTGAGGCAATAATCTCATCGTCCATCAATTCCGTATCGTCAACATTTAAAAGCTTGGCAAGGCGCGAGCGGTCAATTTCTTTTAAGCGGCGCGGGTAGCCGTACTTAACGTATTGTTGAATATATGAGTCTTTGCGACCGATTTTTAATGAAAGGTCACGATAATTATAGCCTTTTGAAGTGATTAATCTGTCAACTTTTTTTCTAATTTCTTCAATATCTGCCATGGTTGCTCTCCTAATATTTATTACGGTCTCATACTATATTAAAAATAATATTTACGCAAATATTATTTTTAATATTGCTTTTGTTATTAATATTTATTATATTATAAATATGATTAACAATAATACGTGGTTAAAAATGGAAGAAGTGAAAACAATACAAGATGTTGAGGCTGAAATTCGTAAGGCGGTTTCGGTCTTAAAAAGCTTACCGAAAGAAGGACCTAAAAAGGTTTCTTCCGCATGGCCTGAGTTTAAGCCGGATTTAAAGTCTGAAATTCTGCTTCCCGATTCTAAGCGGATGACGCCGTATCAAGCAGAAATTGACGATATGGATATGGTTTTTGAAAACTGGTTTAAGGTGCTGGACTACAATACGCGCAATTTGGTTTTTTATAAAAACTCCGGTTGGCGTTGGAAAACTTTGGCTCATAGTTTTGGCTTGACTCGTAACAGCTTGTATTCGCGTTATAAAAAAGCGCTATTAAAAATTTTGCGGCATGTTCGGCAAAATGATAATACTCCGCGAACATTAATGTAAAAGGCGAATAAATGCAGTTTTATAAAAAATATGAGCCGTTATTAAAGCTTGATTCGGGGCGGTATGACACGTTTGTTTTGACCGGCGGCCGAGGGAGTCTTAAAACCGGTCACGCCTGCCGCGCGGTGTTGGTGGCGATGATGAAGAGCCAAAAGCGCGTGGTGTGCTTTAGGGAGACCAAAACCAGTCAGAAAGACAGCCTTATCAGCGAGTTTCAGGCATTAATTGACGGCGAGTTTAAGAATCGCGGCTTTAAGTATAATTCTGAAATGATAAAATACGAGCGCACCGGTTCTTCCATAACCTTTTTGGGCTTGCGCGACAGCAACGCCAATGCCCGCGAGGCGATTAAAGGCTTGGCGCAGGTGGATATTTGGCTGGTGGACGAGGCGCAGGCGGTGACGGCTCCGGTTTGGGACGTTTTGCTCAAGACGATTCGTAAAGAGGGCGCGGTTTTAATTGCCGTTTACAATCGCATATCCGACGAGTTGCCGTTAGAGGGCGCGCTGTTTTTGGATTATGACAATATGACGGCGCCGGAAAAAACTTATTTTGTGGAGGTGAACTATCCGGAAGTGCAGCATTTGGGCGTGCTTTCAGAAAAGTTCTTAAACTATGCCGAACTTGTTAAAAAGAACAAGCCCGACGAATATGAGCGTGACTACTTAAACAAGCCCAAAGGCGCCAATGTTGCCCGCGTGGTTAAATACTGGTCGCCCGCCAACATTGACGAGCGTATTCGCTACTGCCCCGATTTGGACATATACTGGAGCTTGGATTTTAACGTTAATCCGGCGATGTCTACGCTTGCGCACTATGACGGCGCCAAGTTTTTTATTTTTGACGAGCTGGTGTTAAACAACGTGATTACGCAAGACGTGGTTGACGAGTTTATCCGGCGTTATCCGCCCGAAACCTTTAAGGGCGTGGTGCAGATTTGCGGCGACGCTTCCGGCAAGTATCGCAAAACGCAGAGCCGATATTCCGACTATGCGATTATTGTCAACACGCTTGCCAAAGCGGGCTATCATTATCGGCTTAATTTGCGCTCGTTTAATCCGCCGATTTTGGCGCGGGTGAACGCGTTTAACAAGCAGGTTTTGACCGATGACGGCTCGCGCAATGTGTTGGTACACCCGCAGTGCAAGTGGCTTATTTACAATATGAAGAACCTGAAGTTTAAGGACGGCACCAGCCTGATTGACGCCCCGACCCCCGCGCAAATTGCCGACGATGACAACAAGCTTTATCTCGGGCACATATTTGACGCGGCAAGTTATATGGTTGAATTTTTTAAACCTGTTGTGAAATCCTGCGTCTAGCGGGCTCCTGCTTGCAAGTTTTTTCTTTATGTAACTATTTGTACACGGCGTCAAAAAGTTGCGGCGTATTAGCCGCGCTATCCGCAGGATTATTTTAACGTATACGGATTTTATCGTTTCCAACTTATCATCATTTCAGTACCGGTCGGAGAATTTACACCATAATGTTTGGTGCAAAAATCATAAATATCCTCAAGTTTTAGATTTTTCAGACATTTATTCCCTGAGCTGCAAGTTCCGCCATTTAAAGATGATGAAATTTGATTTGCAGAGCTGTGATTGTTTACGCTTAACATATAATCAATGCTGTCAGAATTTTCTTTAGCAACGGTAATAATATTTTTGCAGATATCCAAATTGTTCGCCGATTTAGCGGTTAAAGATGAGGAGCCGTTGGTTGAATAGGTTGATAATAAAATTTGATTTCCGTCACCGGTAATAAAGATATTCCAACCTTGTCCGAAAATATCATAAATTAAATTAGTTTGGTTTTGCTTAATCATTTCTGTCGGGATTTCCCCCATTTTAATAAAATATGAGGTTAAAGAGGTTCCACCTTGTTTAATATTATCAAAATTGTGCACATTGCGCGCCACGGCATTGATAACAGTGTTCATTTGTTCCGCATGTTTGTTAAGCTTGTATTTAAACATTGCTTTAGAATACCCTGCAATCGCCCCAACGGATAAGACCCCGATGATAGCCAGAACACCTAACATTTCCACCATAGACCGACCTTGGGCCTGCGTATAATGGTCACCTACTAGGGATTTTCTCGCTCGTGTACCTTTTAGTGTACAAGTCGCTCCAAAATTCCGTCGTATCTGACTCATTCTCCGCAGGCTTGGATTATTTTTTAAGATAAACATCAAAAATCTCCTCAAAAAGTTAGTTTTAAGAAGATTTTAGCTCGCGTTTTTTTTTTGCAATATTTACGAGTCCGTGCTGTGTATAAGTTGTATGAAAACTACTATTTACGCGGGGTGCAACCGCAATAATCTTGATTATACAAATTCAGCTCTTTTATTAATTCGGCGCGCAATTCCTGCATGCCGTTTTTGCGACCTTCAATTTCAACATAAGGGCAGTGGGCTTCACGCACCGCTAAATCAGCCGCCGCATTTACCTGATTGAGGTTTTTATAACGTGAAACGCCAAGCACTGAAGCCACAGCGGTAAATCCGTTTTGCCGCGCGTATTCCATAGTGCGGACAATGCGCATTTTAAAACACAAACTGCAGCGCTTGCCGCGTTCCGGCTCGTTTTCAAGTCCTTTAATCTCTTGGCACCAGCGGTCATTATCGTATTCAAGCTCAATAAACGGCACGTCGTAAATTTGGCAAACCCGCAGGTTTTCATCGCGGCGTTTTTCATATTCAGAGTAAGGGCGAATGTTAGGGTTATAAAAGGCAACCGCAAAATCAGCTCCTTGTTCTGCCATGGTTTTAATTACGGCGCAAGAACATGGCGCGCAACATGAGAGTAGCAAAATTTTTTCATGGTCGGCTAACTTAAATTTGCCGTCTTTATAAATAATATGAAAAGCTTTTGCGTTATCAATATGATTTTGCTTTTTGCCTAAATAGAGCAATACCATACGTAAAACCGCGCTATGGGTTGAAATGCCGATGTGATTATACGGCAATTTTACTGCGGCTTGCAGTCCGGCAACGGCGCGGTTCATAATTTGGCGTTTGCTTTCGCCACCCTTAAAATGCACGTCTAAAAATTGCTTATCAAGTTTAATCCAGTCATCAAAAGTTTGCCATTGTTCTATGGAGAGTTCAGTTTTGGTTTTGCCTTCAACTTCGCCGAAATTTCCCTCAATAAAATGATTATCTTCTTTAACCGGAAGATGTAATTTATTTGCCACAATTTGCGCGGTTTCGGCGGCGCGTTTTAACGGACTTGAAATTATATATTCCAAGCCTTTATCTTGTAAATCCGTCGCCAATGCTTCTGCCTGCCGGCGTCCGTTGGCATTTAAGCCGACATTTAAGGTTTGTCCCTGAAATTTTCCGGCGGCGTTGTAGTCGGTTTCGCCGTGCCTGAATATGTATAAGTGTTTAATCATAATTTGTCTTTCAAATATTTAGCCGTATAGCCAATACCGGCTTTGGCAATCTGCTCCGGTGTGCCTTGAGCGATAATCTTACCGCCGCCGTCGCCGCCTTCGGGACCGATGTCGGCAATATAATCGGCGGTTTTAATCACGTCTAAGTTATGTTCAATCACAATCATGCTGTTGCCGTTTTCAACCAACTGATGCAACACTTTCAAAAGCTTGTTGATGTCGTCAAAATGCAATCCGGTAGTCGGCTCATCTAAAATATAAAGCGTTTTGCCGGTTGCTTTTTTGGAAAGCTCTTTGGATAGTTTAATACGCTGCGCTTCACCGCCGGAAAGCGTGGTGGCGGGCTGGCCGAGTTTTACATAGCCCAAGCCGACCTGTCGCAGCAGGTCAAGCCGGTTTTTAATGGTCGGAATGGCGTCAAAAAACTTGTAAGCCTCGTCAATAGTCATATCTAAAACATCGGCAATAGATTTGTCTTTATATTTAACTTCCAAGGTTTCGCGGTTAAAGCGCTTGCCTTTGCATACTTCGCACTCAACATAAACATCAGGCAAAAAATGCATTTCAATTTTGGTAACGCCGTCACCTTTACAGGCTTCGCAGCGTCCGCCTGCCACGTTAAACGAAAATCTGCCGGCGGAATAACCGCGGGCTTTGGCTTCCGGCAGACCGGCAAACCAATCGCGGATATAGGTAAACAAGCCGGTATAAGTTGCCGGATTGGAGCGCGGAGTGCGCCCGATAGGCGATTGGTCAATATCAATAATTTTATCAATATTTTCAGCTCCTTTAACCGAGTTGTAAAATCCGGCCGGTTCGCGTGAGCCGTTAATTTCTTTGTTTAGGGCTTTATATAATGTTTCAAGTATAAGCGATGACTTGCCGCTGCCGGACACGCCGGTTACACAGGTTAAAGTTCCGAGCGGAAGCTTTAAGTCAATATTTTTTAAGTTGTTGGTGCGCACGCCGCTGATTTCAAGAAACTTACCGTTGCCTTTGCGGCGTTTGGCGGGAACGGCAATAAATTTTTCGCCGTTCAAATATTGTGCGGTAAGGCTGTTTTTACTTTTAAGAACTTCGGCAACCGTGCCGGAAGCGGTAATTCTGCCGCCTTCATCACCGGCGCGCGGTCCCATATCAACCAAAAAGTCAGCCGCCCGAATGGCGTCTTCATCATGCTCAACCACAATAACGGTATTGCCGATGTCGCGCAGGCGGGTTAAGGTTTCAAGCAAGCGGTCGTTATCGCGTTGATGCAACCCGATTGACGGTTCGTCAAGCACATACATAACTCCGGTTAAGCCGGAGCCGATTTGCGAGGCAAGGCGGATACGCTGAGATTCACCGCCTGACAGGCTGCCTGATTGCCGCGATAAAGTTAAATACTCAAGTCCGACATTGTTCAAAAATTGCAGGCGGGTGATAATTTCTTTTAAAATTTTGTGCGCAATTTCACGTTTTTGCGGCGAGAGCTGCTCTTCAACTTTACCAAACCATTGCAAAGCGTTTTTAATTGACATATCGGAAGCCTGCATAATATCAAAGCCGCAAATTTTAACCGCTAAAGCTTCAGGTTTTAGGCGTTTGCCGCCGCAGGCCTCGCACGGGGCGGCCGATTGATAATGCGAAAGCTCTTCGCGCGACGCCATGGAATCGGTTTCAAGAAAACGGCGTTCCATATTGGGGATAACGCCCTCAAACGGTTTTTCGGTCACAAAACGCGAATAATACATCGGAACGCTGACGTTGCCGGAGCCGTATAAAATTATTTGTTTGGCTTTTTCAGGTAAATCTTTCCACGGAGTTTTGGGCGAAATGCGTAAAAAGTCGCACAACGAGTTAACGGTTTGGCTGTAAAATGAAGTTCTGAATCCGTACCATGGGGCAATCGCTCCTTTTTCAATGCTTAAATTTTCATTGGGAACAATTAACCGTGGGTCCATGTAAAGCTTGGCGCCGATGCCGTCGCAATGCGGGCAGGCACCGTACGGGTTGTTAAATGAAAACAGGCGCGGCTCAATTTCTTCAATGGTGAAACCGGATACGGGACAGGCAAATTTAGATGAAAATATTTTACGCTCGCTGCCATCGGTAAAATTTACAAACAAGAGCCCGTCGCTTAATTTGAGGGCGGTTTCAATTGATTGGCTTAATCGGTCGGCAATGCCTGATTTAACGACTAAACGGTCAACCACCACTTCAATATCATGTTTTTGATTTTTGTTTAAGGAAGGAACTTCTTCAATGTTATACATGGTTCCGTCAATATTTACGCGTTGATAGCCTTGCTTTTGTAGGCTTTCAAATTCTTTTTTGAACTCGCCTTTTTTGCCGCGGGCAATCGGGGCGGATAAAATAATTTTGGTTCCTTCAGGATATGCGGTTATTTTGTCGGTCATTTGCGATACGGTTTGCGATTCAATCGGCAGGCCGGTTGCCGGAGAATACGGCGTGCCGGCGCGCGCCCACAGCAAGCGCATGTAGTCATAAATTTCGGTAACGGTGCCGACGGTGGAGCGCGGATTATGCGAGGTGGTTTTTTGCTCAATGGATATGGCAGGGGATAAGCCTTCAATAGAATCTACGTCAGGTTTTTTCATGAGGTCAAGAAATTGGCGGGCATAAGAGGATAAGCTTTCAACATAGCGGCGTTGACCTTCGGCGTAAACAGTGTCAAAGGCAAGCGATGATTTGCCGGAACCTGACAGTCCGGTTATAACCGTGAGTTTGTCTTTAGGAATATTTATATCAATATTTTTCAGGTTATGCTCGCGCGCGCCCTTAATTTCAATAAATTTATCTGCCATTATTTTAATCTCCTCAGAACAGCCGGTAATATAATCAAAATAGCAACAAAAGGCAACAAAAAAAGCCTGCGGAACAGCAGGCTTTGAATGATTTTACTTTAAGTTAAAATTCACGCGAGCCGTTTCCTAAAGCGTCATTGTACATAGAGTTGCTGCTTTTGGCGGCTTCGCGGGCATTATGTTGGTCGCGTTTAGCACGCCATGCGCTGATAACAACGCCTTCTTTAGGAACTGAAAGTTCATAATCTTGGCTGACTAACGGAGTTTTGCCGGCGGCAACACGCTCGTTATTTTCGTTGCGAACTTCAATAAGCTCACGGGCGGCAAGATTTCTGAAATATTCGGCTCTTTCCGGCGTGGTTGCTAATTCAGGGTGCTTTTTCATAAAGCGGCTGACGCGAGTCTTTTCGGAAACGCCTAATTCCTGATATGCGGTTCTTTCAATCTTTTGGTCTTTATGATCATTACCTTCCCAGTTGAGGTTTTGTTTATAATCAGTTTCGGTATTTAAAGTTCCGTCTTTGTTTTGCACATATTTCATCATCTTACTCCTTTGTTGTGTTTTTAAGTTTATACCCGATATATAACATATTTGTCTAAAATTTGCAATAAATTTTTTAGTAGTTGATTTTTTTATATCATTGATATACATTCTTTGAAGTTGTCAATAACAGTTTATTGTAAAATGCTTAAACAAATTGTAAACATTATTGCTTTTTTATGCTTTTTTACACCGGCGGTTTTGCAAGCTGCCGTTAAAGTGGCGCTGATTGCTCCTAAATCAGGCGAGTACAAAATATGGGGCGATGAGCTTAATTTTGGCGCCAAAATTGCGATTGACGAAATTAATAATAACGGCGGAATTAAAGGTAAAAAGCTTGAGCTGATGAGCATTGATGACGCGTGCAGCGACAATTTGGCGATTTCAACCGCACAGATGTTGGCGGTCGGTATGGAAAACAAGCCGGCGTTAGTGATTGGTCCGTATTGCTCAAACAATACTTATAATGTGGCAAAAACCTATTCTAAAGCGCAGATTTTTCAGATTATACCGCTTAATAACAAGTTTAACACTTCATCAGAAGTTGAGTTTAATTCCCAAATCGGGAAAGATTTTTTTAAGTTTTATAATGAGCGTTACGCCGGTAAAAAGGTTGCTTTTTTGTCAAATGCTGATTATCAGGTTAAAGCTTATAACTCGCTTTATGATGAGTTCAGAAAATACGGAAAATCATCGCTGTTGTCTTCTTATACTTTCGGTAATGTGGATTTAGATGATTTGGCAAAGAATATGGTCTCTTCCGGCGAGGAAGTGGTGTTTATTTCCGGCGAACCGAAAAAAATTGCAAAAATGATACGCAACATTAAGCAAAAAAAGCCGGATGTGGTGATTGTTACCGGCAAATACGCGGTTGGCGACTCGTTGTTTGAATATGCCGCCGATTGGCTTGATGATGTGTATTTTATGGCGCTGCCGAGTTTTCAGGATAATCCTGATTTTGCCGAGATGATGGTTAAGCTCCGTTTGCGCGGCGTGGAACTTACCGGTTTGGGCGGCTATGCTTACACGGCGGTTAAAACATGGGCGGAGTTGGTTAATGAGACTAAAAGTTTTGATTATGCTAAATTAGCGGCTAAGGTTAAAAAAGGCGGACTTAAAACTTCGTGGGGCGAGGCGTTGGTGAATAACGGTTCTGCTAAGGGGCAACCTAATTATGATTTTTATCAGTACAAAAACGGCGAATATGTAGCCGCGGATTAAAAAACAGCTCTGATTATTCAGAGCTGTTTTCAGTTTGGCGCATAACTTCTTTGAATTTTAAGTTACGGATTTTAATTGCCAGCTTAGAGTAGCGCTCAGTAAACCATGTTTCGGTTTGCTTGGCTACTTGCGCTTTGCCAGTGATTACTTGTTCTGCGGTCAGGTTTGCCACATTAATCCTGATGGCTTTTTCAACGGCGAGGTAATAAGTTATGCAACCCCACGAGCTGAAAAATTCGTACTCTGCCACAATTTGCACTTGCCCGTCTAATACGGTATAAGTGTCGGTGTAGTGGTCGGCGTAATAGGTGAACAAAAAGTCACTTAAATTCCGCCCATCAAAATTGAGTTCTTCGCGATTTTGACGCGGAGGTTCAGGTTCATCGCGGCGCGGCATCGGGTCTTCAGGTCGGCAAGATGACGTAAAACCGATGAGCATTATAACCGCCAGAAATCTACGGAAAGTCTGTGTCATGATATAAAAATTTTGGTTATAATAATAAACAAGAGGAGTATATGATAGCAAATTTTGTCAGTTTGTCAATGTGAATATGGTGTGCAAAAAGCAGGTTTTAAGTTGGATATTTGTAAAAAAGCATTTATACTGCGAAGCAGACATAAACTATAAATTAGGAAATAAAAATGGCAGGAAGTATAAATAAAGTAATTTTAGTCGGCAATTTGGGCGCGGATCCGCGTGTTACCAACACCCAAAGCGGCACCAAAATTGTTAATTTGAGTATTGCAACCTCGGATCGTTGGAAAGATAAGCTTTCCGGCGAATTTAAGGAGCGCACCGAATGGCATCGCGTGGTTATTTTTAATCCGCAACTTGCCGATACGGCTGAAAAATATTTGCGTAAAGGCTCAAAAGTTTATATTGAAGGTCAATTACAAACCCGCAAATATGAAGATCAGAACGGACAAGAACGTTACACTACCGAAGTTGTTTTGCAAAACTTCAACGGTGTGTTGGTAATGCTTGATGCCCGTGGTGGCGATGGCGCTCCGGCCGGCGGTAATGAAGTGTTCGGCGGTTCATCATCAGCAGGTTGGGATAGCTCGGCTTCGGCTCAGTCTTCAGCCGCTTTGGACGACGATATTCCGTTTTAGTTATCAGTGATGTTTGTACACACCCCGTTGAGGTTGCTCAGCGGGGTTTTTGTTATTATTTAGCATATCAAAATGATTAGATTTAAAGAATATTTTAGCTCGCGTTTTTTTTGCAATATTTACGAGTCCGTGCTGTGCATAAGTTGTATTTAACCACCCCGTCGGTGTTCGCCACTTATGTAAAAATAAAATTTAAGCTATTCTTTATAGAAAGTTTCGTACAAATGCAGGTATACCACAATTTGAAAAACGGTTAATACAGAGTGCAAAATGTATAAAATCATGCGTGAAGAGTTTAACCCGATAACGCTGATTATTAACGGCAACAGCGCAAAAATCAGTAAAAAGACTAAAATGGTTTTTAAATAATTTCCACGGACTTTGTAAAAGGCGCTGATGATGGAGCTGTCTTTGTTATTAATAACAGAAACCCACCCGAACAGCGGAATTAAAAATGAAAACGAAAGCAAGAAAATGGCGCCGAACAGCAACAAAACCTTGGCGTACGGGTTTAATACCAAAAAGATGTAGGTTTGGCGCAAAAATTCATACAAATCAGGGAAGCCGATTAAATTTTTGCTTAAATAACGCAACAAATTAAGCCCAAGTTTGCCGCATACTATTACAAAAAATGAAAAAGCAACCACGGTTATGAACTTAATCAGCGAATCAACAAATTTTTCTTTGGTGATTAGAGGCTTTTGCCCAAAATACAGGCTGACGAAACAAAAGTAAAAAAAGTAAATAAAAACTCCGTATAACAAAAATACGGAAAGATTTTTATAAGCGCCGAACACGCCGGCTAAATATGAACCAGCAAAAGAAAAAATTGTCAATACGCACAAGAGCGGAATATTGTTTCCGATAAAGCCTAAGGAATCAATAAACAAGCGGCGTACAGACAATTCTTTCTTCATGGCAGTCCTTATTTGTTGTGTTGTTTTTCCATAAATTGTTCAAGCCAGTGAATATTATATTGACCGTCAATAAAGTCAGCCTGAGATATAATTTCCTGATGCAGCGGAATGGTGGTTTTAACCCCGATAATAACAAATTCTTCCAAGGCGCGGCGCAGGCGCATTAAAGCGGCGTTGCGGGTTTTGCCGTGAATAATCAGCTTGGCAATCATGCTGTCATAATACGGAGGAATCGTGTAACCGGAGTATATTTCAGAATCTACTCTGACCCCGAGACCACCCGGAGCGTGCCACTCAGAAATTTTTCCGGGGCAGGGAACAAAAGTTTCAGGATCTTCGGCGTTAATACGGCACTCAATGGCATGCCCGCTGAAGGTGATGTCTTCTTGCGTGTAGCCTAACGCGGCGCCGCTTGCGATTCTGATTTGCTCGCGAACAATGTCAATACCGGTAACGGCTTCAGTAATCGGGTGTTCAACTTGTAGGCGGGTATTCATTTCCATAAAGTAAAATTTGCCGTCCTCATACAAAAATTCAAGTGTGCCGGCGTTTTGATAACCGATTTTTTCAATCGCTTTGCGAACAATTTCGCCGATTTCATGGCGTTCTGTGTCATTTAAGGCAGGTGACGGAGTTTCTTCAATAACTTTTTGATTGTTGCGTTGAATGGAGCAGTCGCGTTCGCCAAGGTGCACAACATGCCCGTATTTATCGGCTAAAACCTGAATTTCAATGTGGCGCGGTTTTTGCAAATATTTTTCCATATACACAACATCGCTGGTAAAAGCGGCTTTAGCTTCCGCGCGAGCCATGGTGTAGGCTTCCGCCATTTCGGCATCGTTAAAGGCAATTTTCATACCTTTACCGCCGCCGCCGTCTTTGGCCTTAACAATTACCGGATAACCGATTTTGTTTGCCCAAGCAATGGCGTCTTCAACCGATTGGAGCGCAGGCGAACCCGGAGTAATCGGCAAGCCGGCTTCCACGGCGGCTTGTCGCGCCATAATTTTATCACCCATTAACCGCATTTGCGCCGAGGTGGGGCCGATAAACGTAATGCCGTGCTTTTCAACCATTTCGGCAAAGTCGGCATTTTCGGATAAAAAGCCGAATCCGGGGTGAATGGCGTCTGCTCCGGTGATTAAAGCGGCGGAAATAATCGCCGGTTTGTTAAGGTATGAATCAGCCGATTTGGCAGGACCGATGCAGACCGCTTCATCGGCTAAGCGAACATGCATGGCGTTGGCGTCGGCCTCAGAGTGAACGGCAACCGTACGAATACCCATTTCACGGCAGGCGCGATGTATACGTAAAGCAACTTCGCCACGGTTTGCGATTAAAACTTTTCCAAACATACAAAATTCCTTTATTCAATTACGACCAAAGGAGCACCATATTCAACCGGATCGCCGCTTTCAACCAAAATTTTGGTAACTCTGCCGCCTTTGTGGGCTTTTACCGGATTAAAGGTTTTCATGGCTTCAATTAAACAAACAGTGTCGCCGGCGGCAACAACATCGCCGACATTAACATAGTTGGCGGCGTTAGGATCAGATGAAAGGTAGACAACGCCAACCATCGGAGATTTAACAGCGTCAGGGCTGTTGGTGTAATCCTCGGTCTGAGACGCGGATTCATCAGTGGCGGTACATTCTTCAGTATTAGCTGACGAAACTGCCGGAGCAACCGGAGCAGGTTGCGCTGAAACTGCTGGAATATATGAAGTTGCGGCAATGCCGTTTACCTGACGCGATAAAGTGATTTTGCAGGATTCATCTTCATATTCAAGCTTGGTTAAGTTAGTTTTATCCAATATTTCAGCCAATTTGCTGACAACTTTGGTATCAATGGGATTAGACATTGTTATTTTCTCTCATAAAGTTTATAAATCAACTTTAATTCATAGTACGAAATTAAACGAAAAACAATAAAAATCGTCAATTTTATGCAGTTTTTTGCAAAAAATGACGTTTTTTTAGCAAAAAATGCTCAAAAATTACTAATTTACTGATTTTTGCGCTTTGAGCATTTTGCATTGATATTCAGCGGCTAGTTTTCAATATTTATGTAAAGTATCAGAGAGCAAGCTAATTCAGAATTACAAGAATCGCAAACTTCATCAATTTTAGCGAGAGTGGCATTGCGCAACAGGTTTGTGGTTTGTGAAGACTTGTCACCATATAAGGTTTCCTTAGTGTAATTGGAATCTCCAGACGAGCGAACCTCAATTTGGTTGAGGTCAGAGGCATTATAATTGAAAGTTTGGGCGAGTTTTCTGTTTTCATGAGCTAAAGTCCTTTCAGAATGGTGATTTTGAGAGGATTTTAGCTTGCCATGCCATTTTTTTTGGGCAATCTTTACGAGTCGGGGTGTGTATAAGTTGTATAAACCACCGTTATTTTTAACCACCCACCTTCGGCACCGCTAATGAGAAACCCGGATTTAACCGATAACGATACGTAACTACACCACAACAATCATCACATCACCAAAAACAACAATAACACCGGTAGAGGGTAAAAGTTCACTTATTTTTTTATGTGACTGCCGTAACCGGTGCCGATAGTGCGCCCGATGCTCATAATTTTAAGTCCGATACAGCTGCGGCAATGTGCCGGAGTGTCGTTTACGCAGATTTTTCCGGGGTACAGCTCATACAATTTGCGATATTCGCCTTCGGTTACGTTTGGCATAACCACATTGGCGCCACTTTGCAAAGCCATTAAACGCCCTTGCGGGTGCAGACTTTCCATGGCGGTGGTGGCCGGAATGTTAATATCAGGCATCATTAAGCGCATAATTGCCATGGTTCGCAATGATAAATGCAAATTGTTGCCGCTATACTTGGCAAGCGGGGTGTCGGGATGCGGAATAAACGGACCTATTCCCGCCATATCAATGCGCAAATCTTTTAAGAAAATTAAATCATCAGCAATGGAAGAAAGGCTTTGCCCAGGCAGACCGACCATGATGCCGGAGCCGAGTTCATAGCCTAGTTCGCGCAAAATAAGCAAACATTCGTAACGGCGTTGCCAACTCATATTAGGGTCTAATTTGCGATACAG
This sequence comes from Pseudomonadota bacterium, assembly GCA_021617435.1. GTDB lineage: Bacteria > Pseudomonadota > Alphaproteobacteria > RF32 > CAG-239 > CAAFZY01. Next base: position 4,726 of record JAJWCP010000012.1, on the reverse strand, counting down.
TTTTTTATCGGTGGTTTCAATCCGCATTAAATAGCGGTCGGCGCCGGCTTCGCGGAAAGCTTTGTATTCTGCATAGCTGCGTTCGCCGATGCTTAAAGTTACCGCCACGTCAAATTTTTTTATCTGCTCAATTATGCCGCACATTCGTTCCGTGTTAAAATAAGTATCTTCGCCTGATTGCATTACAATGGTTTTAAAACCAATGTCGGCTGCTTTACGGGCGGTTTCAATCAGTTCCTCAGAACTCATACGGTAACGGCATACTTTGGCGTTGCCTTTGCGGATGCCGCAATATAAGCAGTTGTTGCGGCAAATGTTGGAAAATTCTATCAATCCGCGCAAGTGCACTTCGTCGCCGACATTTTGTTTACGCACGGCATCGGCTTGCTTAAACAATTTATCTTCATTTTGTTCGTCGGTTAAAAGTTCGCAGATTTCGGGTTTGCTTAAAGTCATAATTGAGCGCTTTCAATAATTCCGCCGCCTAAAACATAGCCGTCGTCATCATACAAAACGGCAGATTGTCCGCAGGCAACGGCTTTTTGTTTTTCACGGAATATAAGTTTTGCTTTGCCGTTTGCGAGCGGCTCATATTCGGCGGCAATCGGTTTTTGCGATGAGCGAAGCTTAACATTTACCAATGCCGGTGCCGTTATCGGTTCAACTGAAAGCCATGACCAATTGTCGGCAATCAATGATTGTTTGTAACAGTCTTCATCATAACCTAAAACAACCTCATTGGTGTCTTTGTTAAGGGCAATTACGTAAAGCGGACGGTCGGCGCTGATGCCTAATCCGCGGCGCTGTCCGATGGTAAAGTTCCAAATGCCGTGGTGATGTCCTAAAACTTTGCCGTTTTTATCAACAAAATTTCCGATTTTTGGCTCTTGTTGTAAAATGTCATTAATGTCACCGGAGTAAAAATCTTGGCTGTCAGGTTTGTCACTGACTTTTAAGTCGTATTTACGGGCAATTTCACGAACCTCGTTTTTGGTGATACCGCCGAGCGGGAGCAAAATTTTAGCCAGTTGCTCTTGCTTTAAGCGATATATAAAATATGATTGGTCTTTTCTTTCATCGGTAGCTTTTTGTAAGCGATAACGTTTGGTTTCATCATTATAAGATAAGCGGGCATAATGTCCGGTGGCAAATTTATCAAACTCAATGCCGGAAGCTTTGGCGCTACGGGGCAGAGCTTCAAATTTTATCATGGAGTTGCACCAAACGCACGGATTGGGAGTGCGACCGGATAAATATTCTTGTTTAAAATTTGAGAGCACGAGTTTTTTGTATTCTTGCGTGCAATCAATTACATGGTACGGAATATCAAGCTTTCGGCATATGGCGCGAGCCTCATTAATGTCTTGTTCTTCATGCGGTGAAAAGCAAGCGTCTTTATGAGCAAAAATGTTATATGATTGATTTTTATCCCAAATGGACATGGTTGCGCCGATAACCTCGTGTCCGGCTTCTTTTAAGATACAGGCGGTAACGGAAGAATCAACGCCTCCGCTCATGCCGACTAATATTTTCATTATTTCCTCGTCGTTAAATAAATGTTATAACGTTAAAGCCAAGAAATATAAAAGTTCAAAGTTTTTACTTTCTTTGACGGCGGGAGTTTAGCATATCGGATTATACTTTGCAATCAAATTCATAAGCGTTAAAAAGCCCTTTGCGGTTTGGCAAAGGGCTTTAATCAGAGTTATTAGCGACTGGTTTGTTTTTGCTTGGCAATTTTTAACACCGTTTTGGCATCTTGCTTTTGGGCAAGCGGGTCAACAATGGCTTTGTTGGCTTGGCGGACAGCGGCCTTTTCGGCGCGCACTAATTTGTTGTCAACCACTTGCAGTTTGCTTTGCCCTTCCGCGGCTTTAACGCCAGATAACTCGTGAGCAGCCTTTTTCATAGCGGTTTTAAGGTTGTTTAAGCTGTTGCGAGTATCGGCAAGCAGTTTGTCGGTTCTTTCCATAATTTCAAGCGCGCTCTGTTTGGCTTCATAGCGGCCGTATTTTTGCTCAAGATTGTCGCGCGTTTTATCAAAATCAGTGCGGCAATCCGTTTCGGAGCGACGAAGCCAAAACGAAGCTTTATCGGTTAAAATTTTATCGCCCAAAAATTCTTTGGCAGGCGTATAATATGAGCTTGATTTTTTGTCATATAGTTTTTTGTTAAGTGCTGGCATACAGGTTTGTACGGTTTTGTTAAAAGCGTTGATGGCTTTTTCTAAATTTTCACGACGTTCTTTTTCAGCACCGCGCCCGAACAAAGGCAGGCTTCCCTCCGTCGGCAAAATAACTTTGGGGCTTTTGCCGGTGATTATGCGACCGAGATTACCGGCCGATAAACACTCTTCCGCCGGAATGGGGTTGCCGTTTTTATCTTGTTTGATGTAGCGCCGGATGTTATTGAAAGCATTGTTTATTTTATCAATAGCATCATTTACATCATTTATATTTTGGATGTTTGCGGTATATCTGCTGGTGGCACCGGTTATTTCTTCAAGATAACCGTCAACATTTTGTTTAAGAGCTTCTTTTTCAGGCGCTCTTGCCGCATTGACCTTTTCAGCCTCGTCTAAAATTTTTTCTTTTAAGGCTAAGGAAATGTCTTTGCTTTCAACTACCGCCGGAAGCGCCCACGAGGCATCCATGTTGTTAATTGCCGAATCTTTAAGACGCAGATACGGACTGATTTTAAGCAGCGAGCCTTTATTTTTTTCAACAAATTCATCAGGCAAATTACTTGCAATTTCACCGCTTTTGTCATTTGCGATAACTTTTTCAAGCATTTCGCGGTTAAGTTTGACAAAGTTGCCTTCTTTAACATCGCGAGTGGCAATTTGCATACCGATGTTTTGCAAAACCGAGTTGTTTGCTAATTCACCGCTTATACCCATATCTTGGCACAAATCGGTAAAGCGTTCATATAAACCTTTTTCGCGACCGTAATCAGATGAATCGTATTTGTTTTGTTTTTCGGTGAGATACATAAACGCTTCTTGCAGGCGAGTGTGCTTTTTGGGCATAATGTTGGCATTTTTTTCAGCCTGCGTTTTAGCAGCGGAAGTATCTTTTGAAGAAAAGTGATAGGTGGAGCGCAGTTGCTGCCGCAACATTTCTTTAGTCATAAACTCATTTTCAAGGTTGGCAAAAACATTATTAACGCCATTGTTTATAATGGCTTCATCAATAACTTTGCGGGAGTTGTTAAAACCGGTTTTGGCGTTAATTAATGAGCCGTTTCGGACCATGTCGTTAATAGCGGATATACCGTTTGGTTTTTCTGCGAGTAATGATAAGAGTTCTTTTTCGCGGGAGGTTAGTTTTTTACCGTCATCGGTTGTACCAACTTCAGTATAACAGCGATGTTCAATGCAGGCTAAATTAAAGCCAATTAATTTTGAATCGGGAGTGTTTTTGATGGCATTTGCAATTTCTTGATAATGAAATTCGTTGTCGGTGCGGTTGCCGATGCTTTGCCATGCTCTGCCGATAATTTCACGATTGGCGTCCGTGGTGGAGGCAAGGCTGATAAATTCAGCGCATTTTTCAGGCGTAGCGCTTGCTCTCATGGCTTGTGCGATAACACCGGACGCTGTTTGGAGTTGTTTTGCATTTAAATAAGCGTTGGTAGGGATAAGCTCAGAGAGTTTAATGTCAGGAGCCACTTCTGCCGATAAATATGCGGGGTCTTGGGTTGCAGACAGCCAATTTTTATATTCTTCAACATTTTCTTTGGTTATAAGTTTTACTTCATTGCCGTCGGCATCGGTAAATTTTTCCGCCATGACTTTTACTCCTTTTTTTACATTAAACATATTTTGACACATTTTTGGCAAATAAGCAAGATGTTTTAAAAACAAAAAAGAGTTGCGGCAAAGCAACCCTTTTTTTGTTTTTACAGAGCTTTTAACTCATGCTCTGCTTTAATTTTTTGGAGCCATGCTTTTATCAGCAAATCCATTTTTCCGCCTTCGGAATAATCCGCCGGAGCAATGTTATCCACACGGTCGTCTTTTAAAAGCTTTTGAGCGTGTGTGTTGCCGGTTTTGGTATGCGGACGATAAACCGCCAAAGCATAACCGCCGAGGCTTCGCAGCATTGACATGCACGGAACATCGGTTAAGCCGTCGCCGATGTACATCATCTGCGTAAACGGAATGTCGCGCACCAGCTGTTTTTCATTTACCGCAATATCAGTTTCGTCCAGACATCCTTTGTTGATGCGGAACAGATATTGCGTTTTGGTGGTGTAATTTACCACTTGCGCAGGCCAAAAGGCAACTCCGTTAGCGTCATACATAAAGGAGCAGGCGTAGATTTTGGTAAACTCCTTGCTGATAGGCATACCTTCAACAATCTCTTTCAATCCAGAGGATAGCAAAAAATGTTGAAGCTCAATGCCGCATTTGGCAGCATAAGTATTAATACGCTTGAACCAACCGTCAACACCCTTAAAGAGCTTGATGTTTTGTCCGTATTTCATCAGGTCTTCTTTGCGATAAGCAATGTTGCGGGCAGCGGCTTCAGAAAGCATAGTCTGCATATAACACAGATTTTTATCAGCAAGGTGTTTGGACGCGAGCTCGTCAGATTTTTTCCAGAAAGATGCCGGAGTGGTTTTTAGCGCTTGCATAAAACCATATTCCTGCATGTTACCGGGAGCTAAAGTTCCGTCAAAGTCATAACATATAGCGACTTTGAGAAGAGTTTTATTTTTACTC
>JAJWCP010000011.1 GCA_021617435.1 Pseudomonadota bacterium | reverse complement strand
TTCGCTACAAGTTATTGAAGTTTTTATCTCTAAATTTTTCAATTTCTGAAATTTCTCTCAAGTCTTAAACTTCTCTCAAGCGATGAAAAATACTAAACACGAAAAAACAATAAAAACAATAGAACATTTTGCGAACATTGTAATTAATTTACTTGACAACGGGATTCTGCAGAGTCGGACAGATTCTCCGGCTTTAACACAAAAAGACACCAAACCATAGGCCTAATTAAAGGCCGGCTTGATGTCTTTTATAAAGTTATAAAAACCTTGATTAAAGAGCTTTAATTTTTTGAGCTAAACGTGAAATAGTACGAGAAGCGGTATTTTTATGAAATACGCCTTTTTGAGCGGCGCGCATCATTTCGCTTTCAGCGATTCTCAAAGCTGAAGTGGCTTCATCTTTATTACCGGCAGCAATCAAAGCGTCAACTTTTTTAACAAAAGTTCTGACGCGGCTTCTTCTCATGCCGTTAATCATGCTGCGTTTGTCATTTCTTCTAATTCTCGTTTTTGCCGATTTATGATTGGCCATAATTTTATTCCTGTTTTAAAAGTTAAATACACAAAATACTCTGGTATGCTTTATAGCCGCTACTTTATTGCAAAGTCAACAACAATTTTTAAAAAAGAGTAAAAAACCGTAATTTTGCGGGCTTTAAGGGCGACCGGTTAAAGTTACCCGCACAATAAGCGGCATTTTTGAAGTTAAAGTAATATTGAGCTCTTCATTATTGCGGATAAAGGTCAGTGATTCGGAGTCGCTTTGTGTAAGCTCCCAACCGAGTTGCGGCAAAGTGCTTTCATAAAAGCCCGCCACAAATGAAAATTTGCCGAAATTTGATTGCAGATAAGCCTCCACCAAGCGAGTTTCCTCATTTCCGAATGAAAAATTATCGGCTTGAATTTGCATCATTTTATCGGGAATCGGCACGTCTTCCATTCCCTCAATAAAAGAAGATAACGCTTTGGCGTTAAAACTGAATAACAGGTTGCAAACAACAGTCAAAATCAAAATTTTTTTCATATTTTTAATCCTTATTTTTGCAAGGTTTCACAATAAAAGGCGGAGCGGCCGCCTAAGACCGCTTTTTTAATGCCGCCGGTTTTAGCAATATCGCATACGCATTCAGGGCAACGCTGTCCGGTTTTGTTATAAACGCAGTGTTGATTTTGAAATTCGCCTGATGAGCCGTCGGGCTTGCGATAATCGCGCAGCGTTGAGCCGCCGGCCTTAATCGCTTTGCTTAAAACCTCGCGTACTGCTTTAAGCAACTTTTCACATTCATTAAGGCTTAATGATTTAGCCGGACGAAAAGGTGAAATTTTTGCTCTGTATAATGCTTCAGAGGCATAAATGTTGCCGATTCCGCAAATAATTTTTTGCTCTAAAACGGCAACTTTTATCGGGGTTGAATGCGCCTGCAACTGATTATACAAGTATTGCGCTGTAAGATTGTCATCAAACGGATCGGGACCGATATTTTTTAAAGCCGAGCACTCGTTAAGGCGAGCCGATTCGCAATACGTTAAAAGTCCGAAACGCCGCGGATCGTTAAAAATCAGGCAGCCTTTGTCGGTTTCAATCACCACATGGTCGTGCTTTTCAAGAGACGTTGGTTTTTGCGGCAGAATTTTAATTTTTCCGCTCATACCGAGATGCCAAACCAAACTCAGCCTGTTATTTAAAGAAATAACAATATATTTGGCGATTCGTTGGCAGTGAATAATTTTTGCTCCGGTAATTTTAGCGGCAAAGTCCGCGGGAATTTTTTCACGGAATTTGTCGCACAATACGGTTGCCGCAATAATATTTGCTCCGCATACCGCCTTGCTTACGGCGTTTTTAACGGTTTCAACTTCAGGTAATTCAGGCATAAAAGCTCCTTAAATTTCATTTTTTATATCATATCCCCGCGAAAATTATTTAGCAATGCTTAATTAATGTTGCGAATATTTATAAACAGGGGTATTAAGAACTTTATGCGTTATACAAAATTAAGAACCAGAAAATACTTTGCGCCGCAAAACGAAGGAAAAGAACATAAATGTGATTTTCCGGGCTGTACCGAAAAAGGCGAATACCGCGCTCCTAAAGATAAAAATCTGAAGGAGTATTACTGGTTTTGCCTAAAACACGTGCAAGAATATAACGCGCGGTGGAATTATTACGCCGATGAAAACGGCGAGGAAGAGGAAAATCTGAAGCGTCGTATGCACTTTGGCGGATTCGGTTCAAAGATTAAATATCAATTCGGATATGATTTTATTGATGAGCTTGGTATTGACGCCGATTTTTCCGATTCGTCATGGAAAAACAGAATTTATTTTAATGCTAAAGACCGCGAATATGCTGAAACCATGGAAATTGATTTAGACGGCATCACTTTGGATTCGCTTAAAAGACAATATAAAAAGTTGGTAAAAAAATATCATCCTGATGTTAATTCGGGTGATAAAACCTGTGAAGAAAAGTTTAAGCGTATTGCGGTTGCTTATAAAGAACTTTCCGCCAGATTAAGCGGTAAATAATTTTACATATCGCTTAAAGTTTTAACGTATTTTTTAATCAGCTCAATGCGCTTTTTATAGTCGTCAAGTTTACCTTCAACAAACAGTTTTTGGTCGGGTCTGATTTTAATTACCCCGAACGAGCGGTTTACCAAATCAACCAATTTATCAACGGCCTTAAACGAGTCGTTATGGAATGAAATTAAAATACCTTTGGCGCCGGCGTCAATTTTTCCGATGTTGGCGGCATAGCACATTTGTTTGATTTCAATGGTGGTGAGCAGGTTTTCAACTTCTTGCGGAATAGGTCCGAAACGGTCAATCAGCTCTTCTTTCATATCTAAAATGTCGTCATTGGTTTTAAGCGCGCCGATTCGTTTATATAAACCCAAGCGCACGCCCAAATCTTTAACATAATTTTCCGGAATCATAATCGGAATACCGGTAACGATTTGCGGCGCCCAGTCATCGGCGGTAAATTGCGAATTTGCTTGATTATTGTTGGCGGCTTTTTGACGCATGATTTCTTCTTCAAGCATGTGATGATAAAGCGCAATACCCACGTCTTTAATATGCCCTGATTGTTCGGTTCCGAGCACATTGCCGGAGCCTCTTATATCCATATCATGGCTTGCAAGTGAAAATCCGGCGCCTAAGGTGTCAAGCGCCGATAAAATCATTAAGCGCTTTTCTGCCACTGGTTTGAGCTTTTTCTGCGCCGGAACGGTAAAATAGCAGTATCCGCGCACTTTTGAGCGCCCGATTCGTCCGCGCAACTGATAAAGCTGTGCTAAGCCGAACATATCGGCGCGATGAATAATCATGGTGTTTACGGTCGGCATATCAATGCCCGATTCAATAATCGTGGTGGAAAGTAAAAGGTCATATTTGCCGGCGGCAAAGTCGTTCATTACGTCTTCAAGCTCTTTAACCGGCATTTGCCCGTGCGCCACGGCAATTTTTATATCCGGCACCAGTTCATGCAAAGTGCGTTCCATTTCCGCAATATCTGAAACGCGCGGACATACAAAAAAGGTTTGCCCGCCTCTGAATTTTTCGCGGTAAATAGCCTCTTTAATCATCACCGAATCAAACGGCATAACAAAGGTGCGCGCCGCCAAGCGGTCAATCGGCGGAGTCGCAATAATACTGAGCTGCTTAACGCCGGTTAATGAAAGTTGTAAAGTGCGCGGTATCGGGGTCGCGCTCAAAGTAAGCACGTGCACGTCAGATTTTAAGGCTTTTAATTTTTCTTTATGTGCCACGCCGAAATGCTGCTCTTCATCAATAATCAGCAAGCCCAAATTACAGAATTTAACATTTTGCGAGAGCAGGGCGTGCGTGCCGATAACAATTTCAACCGAGCCGTTTTTAAGTCCGTCTAATGTTTCGCGGCTTTCTTTTGGGGGTACCAAGCGCGAAAGCATTTTTACCTTAACCGGAAATCCGGCTAAACGCTGCTTAAAGTTTAAATAATGTTGTCGCGCCAGCAAAGTCGTCGGCACAATCAGCGCCACCTGAGCGCCGGACATTGCCACCGTGAATGCCGCGCGTAAAGCCACTTCGGTTTTGCCGAAGCCCACATCGCCGCATACCAATCTGTCCATCGGCATGCCGGCGCTTAAATCTTTTAACACATCGGTAATGGCGCGGTGCTGGTCATCGGTTTCATTATACGGAAAACGGGCGCAAAAATCTTCATACACGCCGGAAGGCGGAGTAAACACATCGGCGGTTTTAAGCTCTCTTTCCGCGGCAATTTTAATCAGTTTTTCGGCAATGTCTTTAATTTTTTCTTTAACGCGGGCTTTTTTGGCCTGCCATGCCAAACCACCCAAAGTGTCAAGCGTGATGTTTTCATCATCGGAGCCGTAACGTGAGATAACGTCAATATTTTCAACTGGAACAAAAAGTTTGTCGTCATGAGCGTATAAAATTTTAACACAGTCATGAGGAGCGCCGCCGGCAGTAATGTTTTCAAGTCCCATAAAACGCCCGATACCATGCTCAATATGCACTACCAATTCGCCGACCGCAAGTGATGACACATCAGCGATAAAATCTTCGGCGGTAACTTTTTTCTTGGCTTTGCGATTTTTGCGTTCGCCCAAAATATCCGCTTCGCTGATTATGCAAAACTCGCTGTTTTTAAAGCCGTGTTCCAGTTCTAAAACCGCGAGCACAATTTTTTTATGGCTTGCTTTGGTATAGGCGTCGTTAAAGTTTTCGGCAAAAGTTAAGTCTTTAATGCCGTATTCGTTCATTAGAGTGTATAAACGTTCGCGCGAACCTTCCGAGTTGCAGAAGATTATGCGTTTTAAACGTCCGTTTTCGGTCAAATAATCTTTTAAATCCTGATAAACGGCGGCGGTATTTACGTTTTTGTTATGAGCAAAATCACGTGCCGGCACGGTTTGCAGATTAATTACCGTTTCGCTCTCCGGCATCGGCATCGCCGTTAATGTAATCGGCTTTTTGAGGGTAATCAGCGCGGAGAAGGCATCGGTGTTTAAATATAAAAGCTCCGGTTTAATCGGGCGGTAAATGGTTTCTTCCGCGGAGTTTTTAATTTTTAAGGCTTCCAACCGCGCGGTATAATAGTCAACAATGCTTTCTTCTTTGGCTTGCAGCGCGTCCTCATAATTACGTCCTAAAATAACGGTTGCCGCGGGCAGATAATCAAATAAAGTCGGCAGGGGTTCGTCATAAAAATACGGTAGCCAGTTTTCCATACCCAAATACTTGCGGCCGTTTGAAACCGATTCGTAAATTTCATCTTTTAAACTGTCGGTGCCGAATGCTTCGCGGTATGCGGAGCGAAAGTTTTTAATGGTGTTGGCGTCTAAAATCACCTCGTTCGCCACTCCGAAAACATATTCATTTAAAGTACCGGTGGTGCGTTGATTAAGCGGATTAAAAGTGCGGATTTTTTCAATATCTTCATCAAATAAATCAATGCGTAAAGGTTGCAAAGCTCCGGTCGGAAAAATATCAATGATATCGCCGCGCACGGCAAATTCTCCCGCTTCCATAACCTGCTCAACTTTGGTGTATCCGTTAATGGCGGCATAATGCATAAAGTCATTGAAAATCAGTTTGCCGCCTACTTTCAAAACTCGCCTTGAGTTCAAAAAAATCTTTTTCGGCGGAAGTTTTTGAATAGCCGCGCCGATACTGGTGATGATAATTCGCGCTTGTTTCGGGTTTTGGTTTTGTGCAATTTCAGAAAGGGTTTCCAATCGCGCCGACAAAACGCTGACATTCGGCGAAACGCGGTCATACGGAACGGTATCCCATGCCGGAAAAGTCAAAATTGGCAAATTAGGATTAACATAGCGCACAACTTCGGCAGTTTGCTCAAGTTCAACCCCGTTGCTGACAATATACAAAATGTCGTTTTGAGCGGTTTTTGCGGCTTCAGCCAGCAAAAATGCGTCATATCCGGCAACTGCCGATGAAAGCGTTTTCCCGCGCCGATTTTCTAAATTTTGTTTTTCCATAAGGGCATTATATAACCAAACTCGCCGCGCAACGCAACATAAATATGCACGGTGTTCCATTTGTACTTGCGGATTAATTCCGACAACGACGGAAGAAAAGTGAATTTTTTTATTAATAACTCGGCACTGTGCATAAGTTGCAGGCGGGGTTTTGCAATTAAACATCTTGCTGATAATCTAAAAGCAAGGAGAAATTTATGCGTCCGGAAATTTTAAATCCGCTGTTTGCTTCAACCGAAAACCTTAAAGGAGTCGGCGCGCGTTATTTTAAGCTGATTGCCGGATTATGCAACGGTTCGCGGGTGGTTGATTTGTTGTGGCATTTGCCGGCAAGTTTAATTGACCGCACCTATGCCGCGCCGCTTAAATATGCGCAAAACGGTAAAATTTGGACCGGAAAAGTAAAAGTGTTGGAGCATTTGGTGCCGCCTACCAAAAAGCAACCGTATAAAATTTTGGTAACTGACGGCACGGCTGATTTGATGCTCAATTTTTTCAAATATTATCCCGATTCGCTGCAAAAAGGCCTGCCGGTCGGAGCTGAAAAAGCACTTAGCGGTAAACTTGAGTTTTTTAACGGGCATTTGCAAATGAATCACCCCGATTACATTTTGCCGCCCGATTCGCTTGACGTTTTGCAAGGAATTGAGCCGATTTATCCGTTGTGCGCGGGCATTAGCAATAAAATGATGTTGAAACTTGAAAAACAAGCTCTGTTAAAAGTTCCAAACCTGCCGGAATGGCAAGATGCTAGTTTTCTGGCGCGTGAAAAATTTGCTGATTTTAAAACCGCATTACTTGCCGCTCATCACCCGCAAAAACTCTCTGATTTGGAAAATTCCGCGCCTATGCGGCGCCGTCTTGCATATGATGAGCTTTTAGCCAATCAGCTCACCTTGGCGATTGCCCGAGAAAGAGTTAAAAAACAAATCGGCCGCGAGGTTAAAGGCGATGGCTCGTTGCGCCGCAAGCTTTTGCAAAGTTTGGGCTTTGAGCTAACCGGCGCGCAAAACCGCGTTATTGCAGAGATTAATGCCGACCAAGCCGCGCCCTACCAAATGTTACGCTTACTGCAAGGCGATGTCGGCAGCGGCAAAACGATTGTGGCTTTTATGACAATGCTTAACGCGGTGGAATGCGGCATGCAGGCGGCTATTATGGCGCCGACTGAAATTTTAGCCAAGCAACACCTTGAAACTATGGCACGGTGGGCTGAAATTGTGGGGATTCGCGCTGAGCTTTTAACCGGTAAAATCACCGGTAAAAAGCGGCAAGCGGTTTTATCTGATTTAGCATCCGGCAATATAAATGTTTTAATCGGCACGCATGCTTTGTTTACTGAAAATGTAGCTTTTAAAGATTTAGCCTGCGTAGTGGTGGATGAACAGCACCGCTTTGGCGTAAATCAGCGTTTAAGCCTTTCCGCTAAAGGTTACCGCCCTGATGTTTTGGTTATGACCGCCACCCCGATTCCCCGCACTTTGGTTTTAACGCAATACGGCGATATGGAATATTCTAAAATAGACGAGGCTCCCAAAGGGCGAAAACCGGTTGATACCCGCGTGGTGCCGTTGGGCAAAATTGCCGATGTTACCGCCGGTCTGCAGCGCAAAATTGCTTCCGGATGTCGGGCTTATTGGGTTTGCCCGTTAGTGGAAGAGTCTGAAAAGACAGATTTGGCCGCCGCTGAAGAGCGCTTTGCCTCTTTGCAAAAAATATTTGGCGATAAGGTTGGCTTAGTGCACGGCAAAATGAAAGAAAAGGAAAAAGACGCGGTTATGGAGCAGTTCAAAACCGGCAAAATCAATTTGCTGGTTGCCACTACCGTAATTGAAGTCGGGGTTAATGTGCCGGAAGCCACGCTCATGATAATAGAGCAGGCAGAGCGGTTCGGCTTGGCGCAACTGCACCAATTGCGCGGTCGCATTAAGCGCGGATATGAAGCCTCTGTTTGTATTTTAATGTACGGTTATCCGTTAAGCGAAACCTCGCGCGAGCGCTTAAATATTATGAAGCAAAGCGAAGACGGCTTTTTAATTGCCGAAAAAGATTTAGAGCTACGTGGCGGCGGCGAAGTTTTAGGCACCCGCCAATCCGGTTTCAATGAGTTTAAGCTTGCCGATATGAGCACCGATAAAGACTTACTTTACACCGCGCACAAAGACGCCGCCATGGTTTTGCAAAATGATATTAATTTAACCTCTCCCCGCGGACAGGCTCTCAGAATATTGCTTTATTTGTTTGACCAGGACAAAGCCGTCAAAACTTATTTAGCCGGTTAATCTAGGCTTAAAAAATCAGATAAAGCTTGGTTTTTGGTGGCGGTAATATTATCAATCATGCCGCGGTATTTAAGCATTTTGAATATAATATAATCAGTTATGCTGTTATTGCAGTTTGCAACCAAAAATTCATACAACTCAACCAGCTTGTCAATACCGGCTTTAGCCTCAAGTTCGCCGCTGTTATCAAGCTGCAACAAATAAGCCTCAATTTCATTATATTTTTGTTCATATTTTGCATATATCTCGTCAGCATTAAGTCCGGCGGTGATATTTTTTTGCGGCGCGAGCAGCCACTTTTTGTGCATAATGGAATATAACCCGAGCGGGAGTTTTTCAGGCTTATCAGTGCTTAATTTGATATTTACTTTTTTGCCAATCAGCCTGAAATCTCGCCGATGCAGACTGCCGAAAAAATAAAATTGCAAAAATTGACTCAAAAATTTAGAATCGGCGGCAAGTTCAGGACAATCTTTATTTTCTATTACAATTCTAAGGTCAACTTCTGATTTCCCAGAATAAAAATAGCTTGCCATTGAACCGGTTAAATACACATCGGTAACTTTTAATCCTTTAATTTCTGCAATAATCAATGAATAAATATAATTTGCTTGGCGGCTTAAAATATTATGTATGTTAGAGCGTAAACGATTTTGCTCATCAAACAACAATGGATTAAGTGTGTTTTGCGGGGTTAATAATCTTGTTAAAACATCGCGCATTTCTATCAGCATTATTTTTTTCCTATTAAATGATTTACTGAATCCGCTATATAATTTTGAAAATGCCGATAAGCGCCAAAGCGCTTTAATAAACGATATAAATTATATTCCAAACTATATTCTCGCTTAATGGAAAAATCTTTTGCTAAAAATGCGTCATCTTGTAATGATCTTAAATGATTACTGAGTTTCTGCGCACTTTCTGCGGTTAAAAACACCTCGTCTTCTTTAGGAAGTTTTGCAACAAACTGGTGTAAATCTGCGCTGTATTGGCAATATTTATCAAATAGTTCTTCCGCGCTAAACGGAAAATCTTGCTTAATCGGTTCAACTAACCATTTATTACGTAAAACCGAATAATTATTAATGGCTATTGCTCGCCTATTGTTAACGTCTAATACGGCAAAATCCACAGGGTGCTTGTAAATATGCGGTCGCCATTTGCGCATAAACGTTGTATACGCCATATCATTTAATATAGTGGCGCTTAATTTAGGATTATTCGGAAAAATGTTATCAATAAAGATAAAAAAATCTAAATCGCCATCGTCATGGTAGGCATAACTGCAAGAGCTCCCCAATAATACCATTTCTCTGATTTTTACCTGCGGAAACATCGGTAAAAAATTTTCTTTCATATATTGCCCTAAAAATAAAAATTTTTCCCGAATGTGAGGCAACAAAACGTTGTGCTCGTCAAACAATTCCGGGCACAACGTCTTATGTTGTTGCATAATATTTTCAATAACAGCTAATTTTTCGGCTTTGCTTTGCATATTATTTATGAGTTATAAACCGCAAAATCGTCATAATCTATTTTGGTCTGGCAATATCTCTGGCGAGCTTCTTCTTTGCTGAGTGATGCAATCATCATTGATTCATCTTGCATGTTATAAGCATAATTACATGTTAAGCAAGCTTGTATACTGCCGCCTTCAGTTGCGCCGGAGTAACAATTCTCAGAGGCAGTACACTTTGCACCGCCACCACCAACGCCATGCGAGTTTTTACTAGTTGTAACAGATTTATTACCATGGTCATATTCCTGAGGGCATTGACGTTGTTCGGTATTAGTCTCTGTAACAGTTGTTTTCCCTTTTGAATCCGTGCAGACTTCACTGAAGTGAGCATAATAGCAAGTGTTACAAAATTCAGCAGCTTCTCTTAAACATGCCGTATCACCTTCTGTGCAAGCATCTTCCATAATATTGCATTGTTGCATGCAAGAAGGAGTTTGTTCTTCAGAGCAAGTGGTTTTACAAATAATACATTCTTCAGCATAACAACTATGTTGACCACCGTTTGCGCTAACAGCATAAGCGGAAGCTGCACCGCAAGGTTTGTCATCCGCCATAGTGAAAAATCCGGCTTCTTCACAGTCATCATAATAACGGTGGCACCCTTCCACGCCGTTGATGGTGGTGTGAACGCGTTTGCCTCTACAGCTTTTAATTTTGAATTTAATAGTCCCTTTTGAATAGCACGAATCGCAAATACCGTTCGGACTGCAATTATCAAGAGTAAAGTATGAACAGTCGTTCTCAATTAAAGCAGCACAAAGAGTTAAGCTTGAATCATTTGCGCATGGAACAATAGTTTTACACCATTGAGTTTTATCATCTTTGGTAAAGCCTTCGCATGAATTGCCGCTCGGCACGCATTTTTTATAAGCGCTGTTAAACGGGCAATAAAGCCAGCTGCCGCTGCAGGTTTTAGCGTCATTAGAATAGCCTAACTCGGCGCAGTCCGGAACCTCAGCGCAGTTAACCTGAGCCAAAGCATTATGAACACCGAAAGTCGTTGTTAATAATGTGGTACTTAAAAGAATATTGGTAAAACGCATAATCTTTACTCCTGTTTAATAAACTTTACTTTAACTTTCCGGAATACATATAACCTTGTTAAGGTCAGCCGGACAAGCCAGATAGTTGATGCAATCGTCTTTGCTGTCAATGTACCCGAGGCGAGAACAATCGTTTTCATCGGTTGCCAAAGCATATAATTTGCCATTCCAACAGGTAACTATATTGTATTGTCCCGAAGGGCAATCAAAATCGCAGTCATAACAAGTCAGCCCGTGATAATCAACCGCCTCGCAGGCATAGCCGTCTGAAGCATTTAACGGAGCTTTGTAATAACGACCGTCTTCACAAGTGTATTTTTTGCACCACTTATATGAGCTATCAAACGGGCATAAAATTGCCCCCTCATTGCATTCCATGTCTTTTTCATATCCTAAAGCGGCGCAAGTAAAAGGATTTGTACATGACATTCCGCATGCCGCCTGCGCGTCAGCCACAGGCAAAAACATGGCAAAAAGGACTAAAATCACTGACATAAACATGCACAATCTCCTCAAACTATCCCTATTTTTAAAGTTTACCTTATTTTTTTTACTTTTGCAACTGAAAATAAACGGATTGCATTAGTTTTTATTATCGGCTCCTAAAATATACTCACGCTCAAAACGGGTATTTTTGCCCACAGCGGAAATAATTTCATAAGCGATGGTTCCTCCATCACGCCCCATGTCATCTGCGGTGTAAAACTCGCTGATAAGATAAGCGATATCGCCAACTTGCAAATTTTTAACGTTTGTAACATCGCAAATAACATTATCCATTGATACTCGTCCGATAATGCGGGCTTCATTTAAGTTTTTGCCATTTTTAAAAAACACTTTGCCCACATTTGAAAGCGAGCGCGGCAGCCCGTCGCCGTACCCGATTGAAACAATCGCGATTTTGCGCTTGGTACTGGCGCGGTAAGTGGCGGAATAGCCCACAAATTGCCCTGCAGGAAGCTCTGTAATTTGCAACACCGGCGCCGTAACCGTCACCACGTTTTGCATTTGGTTCTCGCGATACGGAGCAGTGTTAATGCCATATATCGCCGCGCCCAAACGCACCATGTTTTGCTTAAATTCGCCGCCTAAAAATACTCCGTCTGAGGCGGATAATGAAGCGGGCAGTTTCGGAAAATACTTGTTTTTAATCCGCTTAAAATGCTCCAGTTGGTAAGCGTTCATAAAATGGTCTTTTTCATCGCCGCAGGCAAGGTGCGACATCATCATACTAAATTCAGCTTTATCTTGCTCGCTGAGCTTTTTTAAATCCGCTTCTCTAAAGCCGAGGCGGTTTAAGCCGGTTTCAACCTGAATAACCGCTTTGCGCTCGTCAGAACGGTTTTGTTGCCAAAAATTAAGCATTTCCGGCGCGCTGATAACCGGTATTAATTGCGGATATTTTATAAATTCCGCCAAACAGTCGTTACCGATTCCCTGCAAAACATAAATATTTGCTTGCGGCGCCAACGGGGCGATTTTTGCTCCTTCAACCGCGTGCGCCACAAAAAAATTGCGGCAGTTTACTTTTTTATATAACAGTGGAACAATTTTTTCCGCTCCCAAACCATATGCGTCGTCTTTAACCACGGCGGCGCAAACCGCCGGCGCGGCAATTTTTTGTAAAGTACGATAATTTTCTAATAAATTATCTAAATTTATTTGTAAAGATGGTCTGGTCAGTATACTCATTTTTTATCCTTTAATAAAAATCAGCGGTACGGCCAGAGCCAATGCGGTTAACCCGAAAATAATCTGATTTTGCCAACTTTGTTCTTTGTATTTTAAGGCTGAAATAACCATAACCGTCGGCGCGGCAAGGCGCATAAATACCGCAACAAATGAAACCGGTAGTAGGTTGATTGACGAATATATAATCAAAAATTCTGACACTACGTAAAAAGCTCCGGCGACCGCTAAATTTTTATCGCGGAAAATATTTTTGAAGTCTTGCATTGAAATTCCGTGCAAAAGCGCGGCTCCGAACATTACCGCGGATGAAAACAATAAATGCGGATACCACCCGATTTGCGGAATGGCCAAGTGGTCGGTAACGCTGAATGTTGCGGCAAACAAAACTATAAGCCAAAATGAAATTTGCCCCTTAACCGACAAGCGGCGGGCGTCGCCTTTAAGCATAAACAAAACGCCCAATATTCCAAAGCCGCAAATGCACACGAGCTGAAAGATTTTTAAGCCCTCGTTAAAAAACAAGTTGTTGGCAAGCGAGCCTAAAGCCAAAGCGATAAACCCGAAAAATACTGATGACGATGTGCTTTCTTTGTTTACAATCTGTTGCAATTTAATAAGCCACCACAACAGCAAGCCCTTAGCCACGCTAAGCAGCAAATACGGCGAGCTGATGGTTTGATTAAAATTGTCCGTAAGCAAATGTCCGAATATCGGGAAAGTGACAGCCAAGCCGAGCATGAGCCATGTACTGGTGAACGCCGCCGACATTTCCGCCGGAAAAAGTTTTGCCGCCGGTTTATATAAAAACGGACGGATAATCATTGAACTCATAATGAGTAAACCGATAAAAATTTGAAAAACAGTCATAGTTAAAGTCCTCTATAAATTTATTTTAGTGTAACTTGCCGATTCGTTTGGCAATATCGTCGGCAACCTGCGCCAACAACCGGCTTTGCGCCTGAACATAAGAGCCGTAATTGTTGCCGACCTTATCAGATAAGTTAAAGTTTTGCTCCGTTAGCAGTTTGCCTCTTGTATTTACAATCTGCCAGTTGCCTTGCAGGTAAGCGTTTTCATTGAGCCAGCCGCCAAATTTTTCAATCGTCAGCTTAACAATAAATTTAGGCTTGTTGCCAAAGGCAAGCGGCTTAATATCCGCGTTCGGCAAAGCACTTTGCAGGTTGTCAATCAGGCGGTTTTGCAACATGGTTCCGAAATCGGCCGCCCATCGGTCAAATTCCGCTATTTTAATTTCAGGATTATCCGGTTGTTGCAGCACAATTTGCGGACGGTCAAGATATTGCGGAAAGTTGACGTCTTGCACCGCAATATTAATTTTTTTATCAGAAACCACCGCCGGATTTTTGGTATTTTCTAACATATAAAAGCGGCTGTCGGGAGTTGTGAAAAAACAACCGGTAAAAAGCGGCAGCAAGCCGATAATCGCAAAAATTTTTTTCATATTTTACTCCTTTTTGCCTTTTAAGATTGCGTCGGGGTGACGCTCAAGATAATCGCTTAGGTTTTTAATTGATTTAGCCGCCGCGCTCACGTCTTTCAAGGTGCGGTCAAGCTGATTAAGCGTCTGTTCGGTTTGCGGCAATGAATTATCGGTAAAGTCGTTTAATTTTTTGCCCAAATCGGCAAACTGCGGCAAAATAATCGGCAGTTGGGTTTCCAGTTCCGATAAAATGTTGTCGGAACGTGCCACAATCTTTTTAAGCGGCAAATCTTGTAAATCTTTGGAAAGCCCGCCCAAAGCCGAAAGCGTGGTCGGAATTTCAAAAAGATGCTCTCCGTTCGGCTCTTGTCTTAAATTAATCGGCGTATCCGGCATCATCAAAAGCTCAATCATCAGCTGTCCGGTTAATAAGTTTTGAGTGGTAAGACGAGCGCGCAAACCTTTTTGTATCAGCACATGCAAAACATCGCGCCTGCTCATTTTGCGCCGCGCTCCCATTGAGCCGATATTGCCGTCTTCTGAAAAACGCACATAAACCGGAATGCTGAACTCCAAAGTTTTAGGGTCGGTAATAATTTCAATATTAACCACTTTGCCGACTTGCACCCCTTCATATACCACCGGCGAGCCTACGGTTAACCCTTTAATGGATTCGGAAAAATACATAATTGCCAAATTGCGATGGTCGGTAACAATTTTATCCGCCACATTTTTTAAGATGATTAACGCCATAATCGCAAAGCCTAAAATTACAAAAAGGGCGATTCTTTTTTTATTTGGTTCTTTTTTCATCGTTGTTACCTCTGGTTAAAAAGTTTAATACAGCCTGATTCGGCGGATTTTTAAGTAGTTCATGCGGGTTGCCGTGCGCGGTAATGCTCTTGCTTGCAGCGTCAATAAAAATCGCGTTGGTGCCGATATCAAAAATAGAATCAAGCTCGTGTGTAACCACTACTAAGGTTGTGCCTAAGTTTTGGTTAATATCTTTCATCAAATTATCAAGCCGCGCTGAGCTGATGGGGTCTAAACCGGCTGACGGCTCGTCAAAATACACAATTTCAGGGTCAAGTGCCAAAGCTCTTGCCAAGCCTGCACGCTTTTTCATGCCGCCGCTGATTTCCGCCGGATAATAATCATTATAACCGGCAAGCCCGACTAAAGCTAATTTCAAATTAACCAACTCATCAATTACATCAGGCGGATAATTGCTGTATTTTTGTAAGGGCAGGGCAATATTTTCGGCAAGCGTCATTGACGAGAATAGCCCGCCGCTTTGATATAAAATGCCGATTTTTTTCATAATGGCAAGCCGTTCAAGTTTATCAGCTTCAGGGTAGTTTATCCCGTTTACAAAAAAGGTTCCTTCTGCCGGCGGCATTAATCCGGTCAAAACTCTGAGCAAGCTGCTTTTGCCGCAGCCCGAACCGCCCATAATGATAAAAATATCATTTTCTTTAACGCTAAAGTTTGCCTGCTTGATAATTACTTTTTCACCGTAAGCAACTTTAAGATTTTCGGCAATTATTTTATCTTTGCTCATATTCCGAGCCTTTCAAAAATAAAGGTGATAATACCGGTGGCAACAATCATCCACACAATGGCCGATACCACGGCTTTGGTGGTGGCAACGCCGACCCCGTCGGCATTCCGCCCGCTGTTAATACCGTAGTAACAACCGCATAAAGCGATAATAAAGCCGAATACAAAGCCATGAAAAATTCCCACCCCGAAGTTGGTCATACTCCACGCCTGCCATGAATATTTCCAATATTCGCTGGCCGGAACATCCAAAAGCAGCACCCCGACCGAGGCGCCGCCTAGCATACCGGCAAAATCAGCCAACATGGTAAGAAGCGGCATAACTAAAACCAGCGCGACAAGTCTTGGTAATACCAAAAATTCCGTAATCGGAATGCCCATGGTTTTTAAGGCGTCAATTTCCTCATTAACCTGCATGGTGCCCAAGGTTGCGGCAAACGATGCTCCGGTGCGGCCGGCCATGATAATTCCGACCATAATTGCCCCCATAATACGTATCATACCTATGGTAACCAAGCTTGCCACATACACTTGTGCGCCAAACGTTTTGAGTTGCAATGCGCCGACAAAAGCTAAAATCAGCCCTACCATAAAACTGATTAAAGACACAATACTGACAGCCTTAGGTCCGCAATCTTCCAAGGCAAACAAAAAATCAACGTAGCGGGTAACGGTTTTGCCGGTAACAAATTTTTGCAACGCACTCAGGTTTTCAAGCGTAAATTTTAAGCCTTTGAAAAATACGCGGTATAAATTTATACATTTGCCGCCGAATTTATCTAAAAAAGTTTCTTTTGAAGCGGCTTGAATATCATGATTGGGAGAAACCGCCAAAGCAAGTTCCAACATACGATTAAGCCCTGCCGGCATATCAGCGGCGGTAAATTTAATTTGGCGACCGGCAGCAATTTGTTTTAGCTCAAACAAAATCAGCAACAACGATGAATCCCATTTTCCGAGGTTGTCTGAAGTTATGTTAATTGCGGTAATTTCAGCTGACTTTGCAAGGCTTAACAGTTTTTGATTGTTTTTGAACTCAACAAAATCGCCTGATGCTGAAATATTCAGGGTTTTATTGTTGATGTTAAAATTAAGCGTTGCTTCCATATTTTCCTCATATACTTACAGCATAATAAAACAAATAATCGCAATGTCAAAGAAAAACAAGCTTTTTAAGAACCGTAAATATGCAAAAAAAGGCTTACGAAGTATGTCGTAAGCCTTAAATAAATATTATCAAATTTTATAAATCGGCAATTACCGCCATGCTGATAATTTCATCAGGATTTGTTACCATGCCGTTCATGCCCTCGCCGCGCTTGATGGCGTCAATATATTCCATGCCGGAAGTAACTTCGCCCCAAACGGTATACTGACCGTTAAGCCACGGGCAGTCGGCAAAGCAAATAAAAAATTGGCTGTCGGCTGAATCCGGATTCATTGCTCTTGCCATTGAAACCGTGCCGCGCTTATGAGGTTTACGGTTAAATTCGGCTTTAAGCTTTTGACCGCTGCCGCCGGTTCCGGTTCCGAGCGGGCATCCGGTTTGCGCCATAAATCCGTCAATTACGCGATGAAACTTCAAACCGTTGTAAAAGCCTTTGCGAACCAGCTCTTTAATACGTTTAACATGGTTCGGAGCCTCATCGGGGTACATTTCAATAACCACATCGCCGTTTTTAAGCTTTAACACCAAAGCGTTTTCAGCGTCTTTTACCTGATATGAGTGTTTAATTTTTTTAGAACGGGTTGCGCTTACGCCGAGTTGCTTTTTTTCTTCCTTTGCCAAATTTTTGGTTTCGGATTTTCCTAAGTTTTTGGTTTCAGATTTTTTAAGTAATTCTGCCATCATAAAATCCTTTCAATATAAGTTTTTCTGTTTTTTATGTAGGTTTTTATTTTGCCTGATTCAAGATAAAATCAACTCTTTCTTCGGCAGTTAAGTTGTGCGGATAAGTTTTATCAATTTTTTTAATTGCGTTGATTAAGCCGTTGCCGTTGGCAATTTGAATGGCAAGCCCCGGACGGGCGTTTAACTCCAACATCATCGGTCCGCTGTCTTCGTCCATTACGATATCGGCGCCCAAATATCCCAAGCCGGTCATTTCATAAGATTTTGCCCCTATAAGTAAATGTTCGCGCCAGTTTGGAACAACCAGTGTTTTTAAATCGGCTCCAGTATCGGGGTGAGTGGTAATCGGCACATTGTGCATTACCGCGTTTAAGGTTTTGCCGGTTTTGATATCCAGCCCCACGCCGACCGCGCCCTGATGCAAATTGGCTCTTCCGCCCGATTCGGCAGTGGCAAGCCTCATCATTGACATGGCGGGGTAGCCTTTGTAAACAATAATCCGCACGTCAGGTACGCCCTGATAACTGAAGTTTTTAAACATATTGCTGAAATGCACCATTTCTTCAATTAAAGCCACATCATATTGTCCGCCCAAGCTGAACAAGCCGCTTAATGTGTTGGAAATGTGCTTGTACACATCTTGAAAAGTTAAAACTTTGCCGGAAGCGGTAATAAATTTATTGTCACTCCATTGTTTAACAACCAAAACGCCTTTGCCGCCGCTGCCGTGTGCCGGCTTAATCACAAATTGCGGGTGTTCGGCAATTAATTTTACAAAATCTTTAACCTGATGCTGATATTCAATCACGCCGATTAATTTCGGGGTGTTAATGCCGGCTTTTGCCGCTAATTTTTTGGTTTGAACTTTGTCGTCAACCAACGGATAAAGTCGGCGATTGTTGTTTTTTGCAATAATTTTATAATTACGCGCGTTCATTCCTAAAACACCGCTGGCTTTAAGCTCTGAAGGCAGACAGAATTTTTTTAACCATTGCATCATTTACAATCTCTTTGCCAAAGGTGAAAAGCGTTTGAGTTCGGTTAAGCGATATCCTGTGTATGTGCCGAGCAACATAACGGTAAATAAAATCACCAAATTAATTTCATCAAACGCAAATGTAATGTGGCGGATATATTCGTTGCTGATAACGGCATAAGTAACCACGGCTGTAATCATGCTGTATACAATTTCGGATATGGCGTTGGCGGCGCCTTCTTCTTCCCATGTAATTGAAACGCGCTCAATAATCCATGCGGTAATGATTATCGGAAAAAACACTGCCGACGAGGCAATATCCCAGTTTAAGCTGTATCCGGTAATGGTCATAAATTGCATAATTAAAATTACAAAAATTACTACGGCGGAAATACGCGGTACTAACAGCAGATTAAGCCTTGACAGCAATGCGCGCAACAGCAATCCGATAATAATAATTACTGAAAAACAGGCTAAACCTGCCCAAAAACCGGTTTTAACCAAAGACATGGCAATCAGCATCGGGGTAAATGTTCCCATGGTTTTAATGCCGATTACGTTGCGCACTAAAACCACAATTAAAATTCCGAGCGGAAAAACCATCAGCCATTTTAAGGTGTTTTGCTCTAAAAGCGGCAGGCTGTATATTGATAAGTCAAACATCATGGGATATTTACTCAGTTTTGCCCGATGTCCGGCCAAGTTAAATGAAGAAGTAACCGATTTCAGCACTGAAAACCGGACTTTTGAGTTTTCGCCGCCGCTGACGTCAAGCAATGATGTTCCGCCCCGCTGAAAAATAATAAAGTTTTTCGGCAGACCGGCTTTGGCGGTGGTTAAGTCATACAAGCGCCATTTGTGTCCGTCGTGAGCTTCCAAAATTAAATCGGCGGCAGCGGCTTGCTTGCCTTCTTCAAGCTTAACGCCGGTGGCAAGGCGCGCCGGAACATTTTTGAGCGCAAGCAAATCTATTATTATTTCGGCGCGGCGTTTTTTTGTGATTTTGACCGGTAAAAAAGCGCTCACTGCCGGATTTAAGGGTTCCTGATTGAAAATGGCAATAATTTTTTGCGGCCAAGAACCTTCAAGCGCGGCGGCGGCTTGCAAAATTTCATCGGCCATTTGCATTTGTTGCTCATCATAAATAGGTTTAGCCGGAGCGGAAACTTTATTGTCAACGGTTTTGCCGCGTCCTTTTTCACTGTCGTAAACGGTAAGGCGGTAATACAAATTTTGCTTTTTGCTTTTTGGAGATGAAGTAAACTCCATACGATTGGTTTGGGTATTT
The DNA here is from genome assembly GCA_021617435.1 of Pseudomonadota bacterium. Taxonomy (GTDB): domain Bacteria; phylum Pseudomonadota; class Alphaproteobacteria; order RF32; family CAG-239; genus CAAFZY01. The sequence continues at coordinate 182 of JAJWCP010000011.1, read as the reverse complement.
TTTGTAATTTTATATCCTTTGGCGGCGGCGTCTTCGTTTAAAATCTTAAATTCTTTGGCGGTATCAGGTACGGCAAGCGAAACTTTTATCGGCGCTCCGGTCGGTTTAAATGAAATATGTGCGTCAATGTTCCAAACGCTTGCAGTGCGATTCGGCTGTAAGTCAAACCCCCAATATTTAAT
>JAJWCP010000010.1 GCA_021617435.1 Pseudomonadota bacterium | reverse complement strand
GTGTATAAGTTGTATTTATCTGATGAAAAATTTTAAAAAAGAGGGCGGGTATGTCCAAAATGAAATACTTATTTCCTCAATTTTAAGTTCCTGACAGATTCCGATGCGATGATGTCCGTCTACAAGTTTGTCCTTAAAACCGATTTGCCGGTTAAGCCCTACGAATAACGGATGCGCAAAATCATAACCATTTTTTAGCGAGGCAAAAAGTTCGTTATACTTTTTTATCCGCTCTTCTGCCGAAATTTGCCACTTTTTATTTTTTAAGCAATAGGCGTTGGCGCGAGTCCTGATACCGCGCGGCAAATGATGCGCGATTAAATGCGAAAGTTTGGTTTTATAAATACCGGCGCCTACGTTAATGTGTTTGCGCTTAATCGGCTTAAACAGTTGTAACAAAAAGCCGATAAACGGGTTATACGAATAATAGGCAATTTTCACTTCACAAAATTCTTCATTTTGTTGTTTAAGTTTTTGCAAAATTTCCGCGCCGGAGAGCAAGGAATCTTTAACTCCGCGTTTGCCGGAAAGCAACAAGGTTACAGCACCGTTTTCAGAGTATGCTGAAGCCTTTGGTAACGCTGTCAATTCCGCAACTTTTAATAAATAAACTTCTGAAGAATAAGTTAAGCGCTGTTTCATGTTTTATTCCGCAAATCGGCTCTTTCAAGCTTAAAGTTCAAAAGAGCCGATTAAATTTCTAAACTTCCGGAACTGAAGCTTTGGTGCGTTTTTCCTCACTGACCGGAACTTCTTTGTTCTTATCAATTTTTTCACCGTTCAGCACCGCTTTAATTTCATCGCCGGTTAAGGTTTCGTATTCCATTAAAGCCTGCGCCAAAGTTTCCCAATCTTTTGCTTTTTCACGCAAAATTTTAGTGGCGTTGGCGTGTCCTTCGGTAACCAAACGTTTAATTTCAGCGTCAACCAATTTAGCGGTATCTTCACTCATATTTTTATTTTGTGTTACCGAACGTCCCAAAAACACTTCGCCGGAGTTTTCCGAATATAGCACCGGACCCAAAGTGTCGCTCATGCCCCATTCCGTAACCATTGAACGAGCCAAATTAGTGGCGGCGGCAATATCCGATGACGCGCCGGAAGTAACGGCGTCATAACCGAATTTGAGTTCTTCCGCCACACGCCCGCCCATTAAAATGGTCAAGCGCGAGAGCATTTTGGCACGGGTGTATGAGTATTGGTCTTTTTCCGGCAGTTGCTGAACCATGCCCAAAGCCCGACCTCTCGGAATAATCGTGGCTTTATGAATCGGGTCGGTTTCCGGTACGTTCAATGAGCAAATGGCGTGCCCCGCCTCATGATAAGCGGTCAGCATTTTTTCTTTTTCATCCATTGCCATTGATTTACGCTCATTGCCCATCAAAACTTTGTCTTTGGCATCGTCAAAATCTTGCGCGGTAACTTTGCGCTTGTTTTTACGAGCCGCCAGCAATGCCGCTTCATTTACCAAATTGGCTAAATCAGCGCCAGAAAACCCCGGAGTTCCGCGAGCGACAACCGCTAAATTAACGTCTTTGGCAAGCGGCACTTTTTTTACGTGGACTTTTAAAATTTCTTCACGTCCTTTAACATCAGGGTTGGTTACCGTAACCTGCCGGTCAAAACGCCCCGGACGCAATAATGCTGGGTCTAAAACGTCAGGTCGGTTAGTGGCGGCAATCAAAATAACATTTTCATTATCATCAAAACCGTCCATTTCCACCAAAAGCTGGTTTAAGGTTTGTTCGCGCTCATCGTTTCCGCCGCCTAAACCGGCGCCGCGGTGACGACCTACAGCGTCAATTTCATCAATAAACAGCAGGCACGGGGCGTTCTTTTTGGCTTGCGCAAACATATCACGTACGCGTGATGCGCCCACGCCCACAAACATTTCCACAAAATCAGAACCTGAAATTGAAAAGAACGGAACGTCCGCTTCGCCGGCAACCGCTTTGGCAAGCAGGGTTTTACCGGTTCCCGGAGGACCTACTAATAACACACCCTTAGGGATTCTGCCGCCCAAACGCGAAAATTTTTGCGGGTCTTTCAAAAAATCAACCACTTCCTCAAGCTCTTGCTTAGATTCGTCAGCGCCCGCCACATCGGCAAAGGTAACCTTTTTGTTGTTTTCAACCAATCTGGCGCGTGATTTGCCGAAACTCATTGCTTTGTTGTTGCCTGCGTTGGCCTGGCGCATAAAAAATACCCAAACGCCGACTAACAGTAACATTGGAAACCATGAAATTACAATTCCCCAAAAGGTGCTTCCGGCAGTGTCAATCGGTTTTGCATTAACTTTAACATCGTTATGTCGCAATGTTTCAATCATGCTCGGGTCATCAGGAGCATAAGTGTAAAAACGCCTGCCGTCGGTGGTGATGCCGTAAACATCGGCGCCTGAAACCGTAACCTCAGAAATTTTTTTGTTTTCAGCCTCATTCATAAAGTCTGAAAAAGCCATGGTATCGCTGTTAACGCGCTGTTTGTTTCCGCCGATTGCGCCGGCAAATGATGTAACGGCAATAAAAATCAGAGCCCATATAATAAAATTTTTGCTGAACTTCATTAAATTAATTCCTTCAACACGAATTGTCCGCTTAAAATAAGCCGGTAAATTTATCTTTTTTATATATAAGGTGTTTGCACTTAAAACTCAAGTATATTTACAAGGTTTATCCCAACCTGCCAAAGCGTAATTTAAATACGCCGTTTTCATAGCCTTGAATAGATTTGTCGTTTTCAGCCTTTTCCAGGCGGTGCATGGCATAAGCAACATATTCTTTTTCACGCTCAATACCAAGATAATGCCGCCCGAGTTTTTTGGCGGTAACCGCGGTGGTGCCGGAGCCTAAAAAGGGGTCAAAAACCAAATCACCGACGTTGCTTGAAGCCAAAATCAGTTTGGCAATAAGTTTTTCAGGCTTTTGCGTGGGGTGAGGGGTATTCTCAGGCATTGACCAAAACGGCACCGAAATATCGGTCCAGATGTTGGAAGGCGAGGTTAAGCGCTGCTTTTGCCCGCCGGATTCGGTCCAATCTTTGGGCGTTCCGCTTAAATCGCGATACGGTGCCAACACATTGCGCGTTATTTTAACCGCGTCCAAATTAAAAGTATAAGAATCTGATTTAGTAAAAAACCAAATATCTTCCAAGCAGTTTTTCCAGTTGTCGGCGGCGCTGCGTCCTTTTTCGCGCTCCCATGAAATACGGTTTTGCAACACAAAATATTTACCGGCAATTTGCGGAATGGCAAGCGAGGTCTTCCAATCAGAACAGATGTAAACCGAGGCGTTGTCTTTTAAAATCCGCACTGTTTCTTTAAGCCATTTATTCAGCCATTTTTGATATTCCTTAAAGTCCATGGCCTTAAATATATTGGCGCCGAACACTTTGCGCATATTGTACGGCGGGTCAACAATCATTAAATCTGCGCATTTATCTGGAAGGTAATTAAGCGCCCTGAATGTGTCTTGCCACAAAATTTTATCGCATATATCGCTAAACTGCGCCGGAGCCGAAAGTTTAACTGTTTGCGCCGCATAATGGGCAATTTGACGGTTGTTTAAGGTGATTGTTCTGTTTTTGGGCGCTTTTTCAGTCACTACTCTTCACCGAATTTGCAATTAACCAAATTAACGATAGCGTCTATTGCTTCCTTAGCCTGATTACCTTTAGCATGCACATGAATAATCGTGCCTTTGGCGGCGGCGAGCATCATCAATCCCATAATTGAGCAACCGCTCACTTCCTGTCCGATACGCTCAACCGTAATTTCAGCGTTAAATGGTTCCGCGCATTTAACAAAAGCTGCGGCGGCGCGGGCATGCAGTCCTTTTTGATTTTTTATTTCCAAATCAATACTGATAACGCCGTTTTCAGAGGTAGTAGCATCCAAACTCATAATTACTGCCCTAACAGTTGCGAAGCAATGTTAATATACTTTTTACCGGCTTCCTGCGCGCCGATAACGCTTTCTTTAAGCGAACAGTCTTTACGCAATGAGGCAAGTTTTATCAACATCGGCAAATTGGCGCCTGCCAAAATTTCAACATTCGCCTTATCCATAATTGAAATTGCCAAATTAGAAGGCGTCCCGCCGAACATATCGGTTAATACCGCCACGCCGTTGCCGGTATCAACATTGTTTACTTTTTGCAAAATTTCGCTTCTGCGGCTTTCCATATCATCATCAGGACCGATACATACTGCCGCCACTTGTTTTTGCGGACCGACCACATGTTCCATGGCTGAAATAAATTCTTCCGCCAAATGTCCGTGAGTAACTAAAACTAATCCAATCATTATTTTGCACCGCCTGTCCAAGTTCTGATAGCGCCGAACTGTTTAATCACATCAGCGCGGCTTTTGGCTTTAACCAGTTCATCGGCGCGGGTTTGCCTGCCTTTGAACACAATTTCTTCCACATTATCAACCGGAACGCCGTAAACACGCTCAACTATATCTCCGGTCAGCTCCACAATCATCACAAATTCAGATTCGGCGAGCACGTTTTTAGTCTCTGAATCAATATTATCCAATCTGACGGCCAAACGATCATCACGTTTTAAGAGCGCAGTTTGTTTGCCGTCAAACTCCAAAACCGGATTAACCGGAGAGCCGGAACGAGCGTCAATAAAAATGGCGAGTTCGCCGTATTTATTTTCAATAATCTCATAAAAATCCTGCTTTTCAATCAGGGTGTAATATTGATTTTCCATAGCGTTTCCTTAAATCAATTAATGTTAATTTTAATTTATAATAGTACGTCTGTTTCAGCCTGTCAATTTAGACTTATAAATTATCGTCCTAAATCTAAATTTTTCTTTTTGACAGCGTCGTTTTTTTGTTTGTCTTTTTCTTTAGGTTGTTCAAAGTTTTTAAGGCGGAGTCTTTCTTTGCCAGATTTAAAGCGCTCTTTGCGTTTTTTTACGTCTTGCCCTGATTTTTCCAAAATCAGTTCTGCGAGTTTAATTTCATCAAGCTTTTCTTCGCCAGCTTTTACCACATCGCGCATATCCAAATTTTTGGCGGCTTCTTTCCCGCCCATCTGCTCAATTTTTTTAATGCCGCGTGCGGCTGAGATAATTTTTCCGTCTTCAATTTTACCTTTAATGCCGAGTTTGCCCGAAACTTCTTTTTTAATAACTTTGTCTTGCATTTCTTCAGGCCTGAAAGTGGCTTCCTGCATACCGCGGGCAACGGCTTTGCGGCTGATTTCTTTTAATCCGCTTTCCCGCGCCAAATTGTTGGCAATATGCAAAGCCTCCATTTTACCGGCAGATTGCAACTTGTTAACGTTTTCAATGTTTTGTTTTTGGTAAAAAAGACGCTTTTCGTCTTCGTTTAAGGCATTAAGCAGAGGATTGTCTTCTTCTTTGGCGTATTGAATCGGGGCAAAAATGGTGTCATTTTCCTCATCGTCCTCTTCATCGTCATACACTTCGCGGATTTTTTTGCGAATTTTTTTAAGACCGGCAGCCAACTTTTCAGGGCGACTGCCTTTCAGCGGCTGATTTTTTTTGCGGGCATTATAATTATCCGCTTCTTTGGCGTTTATGCGCAAAGAAAGACGCTCGTGTTTATCAAAACCGTTTTTCTTCCAGTCAAAAACAGCTTCGTCATCTTCCGCAGATTCGTTATCACGATTAATAGCCACGTTTTCCTCTTTGAATAGTGTTTAAACCCATATCATAATATGACATATAACGCTCCTGATGTCAAAATTAATTTACAACATATCTTATCATCAGCGATTCGTCAGGAAGCGTTACCGGCATAACGTTGACTTTAATTCCGTCAGCCCGCTCCAATGCAAAGCGCGAGCAGGTGTTAATCAGCTGCGCCATCATTCCTTGCTTTAGGTTTTCCCAGTTTGCGGCATTGCTGAAAAATATTTTTTGTTCTTCAAGCACATCTGACAAAAAGAATGATTTTTGCAGCTTCTCGGCGTTGATTCTCCATAAACTCTGATACTTTTTATTAAAATATTTTAATCGCTGATCTGAGCTAAAAATAATAATGGCATCGTCAACATTATCCAAAATTTTTTGTTGCACGTCAACCATTTCATTTACCGTACGGGTGGCGGCAAGCCGGTCTGAAACATCTTCAAAAGCAAAAATCAACCCGTTCGGATGTGGGGCTGTCATGCGCCTGAATGTGCGTCCGTCCGGCAGGTGTAAAAGTTTTTCTTTCGGTTCAATCAAATCCTTAAAAACTTTTTCTTCGTTGCGGCAATATGAGCGAAAATCGCTGACCTCTTCAAGCAGGCGGTTTTCCCTGATTTTATCTAAAAATTCGCTGTAAGAAGGGCTTTTATCTAAAAAATCAGCGCTTAAGTTCCACATATTGGCAAAGGCTTTGTTATGAAAAATAAGTTTTTGCCGCGTGTTGAAAATGGCAAATGCCGTACCCAACGCCGACAAAACCTCAAGATGCGCGTTTTGATGAATGGCAAATGTGCGCTTAACCTCGTCAAGCTCAGTAATATCAAGCAAAGCGCCCGCGGTGCCGATTCGGTTTAAGTCATTGCCGCGATGATACGGAGTTTCTGTAAGTTCAAAATGCTTGGATTCGCCGTTTACTACCAAATTAACCGACTTATGTTGCGCTTTATTGTGCGCTTGAGCGTTTTGCGCCAACTCGCGAGCTATAGCGGCGGTTGCGCTTAATCCTTCAGGCGATTCGCTTTGCGGCTTTTCCAAACCGGCAATGTCATTATATTTTTTATTGCTTATGATAATGTTTGATTTTTCATCGCGCAGCCATAGCGGAATATTCAGCGTGTTAATTAAGTTTTCAAGGTTGCTGACTTTTTCGCCGAGCAGTTTTTTATCTTCTTCCAAGCGGTTGATTGTGAGCATGTCTTCGCTTAAATCTCTGAACCAGAGCATATCGCAATAAAGGTTGCTATCGGTTCCATTAATGCGCGCCCCGAAAATATTGATGCTGCGATTAACGTTTTTGAGCATGAATGTATCTTCAAACGGAACGCCTTCATCTTGCATTAACGCCAGATATTTGGTAATTTTTTTGGCGTCGTCTTTATAAAAAGCTTCCATAACATCGGCAAAAGATGATTGTGTGCCTCCTTTTAAGTTAAGCATTACCGCCAATCGCCGCGAACAGCGTTCGCGTACAGTTCGCCGCGGGTCTTTAATGCGCTCATCGGGATAAACAAAAGCAAAATATCCGTCTTTTGAGGCATACAAAGTTTCGGCATAACGCTCGCGGTCACGATTCAAAAAATAGTTTTTTTGGCGGAGTCGGGCAAGGCTTATTTTTAATGAAATAACTATGACAATAAGCGCACTTCCCGCCAAAAAGCAGAAATAAAGCATATCTTTTAACTGTTCGGCACTCATATCTTTTCCCAAAAAATGAAATAATCGTTGTTTGTTCTGAAATTCTATATTATAAAAGCAAATACGCAAACTAAATTTTAGGGTGGTGAATAAAAATGTTTACATTGGCGTTTGATACAACCTCAAACTTTTGCTCGTTGGCATTGTTTAATGATAATAAAGAGGTTGCTCATTTCGAACAAGAAATGGATTTCGGGCAGGCGGAAGTATTAATGCCGCAAATTGCCGAAATTTTGCGCGGGCATAATTTGGAGTTTAAAAACTTAAATTTAGCGGTGGTCTGCACCGGTCCCGGCTCTTTTACCGGCGTTCGCTCTTCAGTGGCGGCGGCGCGAGCGTTCGCGCTTGCTTGCCCGAATGTCATTGTTTGCGGCGTTTCGGCGTTTGATACCTATGCGGCTGATTTTGAGCCGGAGGAATTGGCTGAGGTTAATGTGGTTTTAATTGAAACCAAGCGCGAAGACTATTATGTGCAGTGCTATGATAAGGAACTTAACAAAATTTCCGAGCCTGCAACCGCATTCTATGACGACATAATCCTCAATTTGCAAGGTAAATCGGTTTCATTTGCCGGCGACGGAGTAGAGCGTTTTTTAAACAAGCCGAGCGGTTTGCACCTGCACGCGGTAAAAACTCATTTTAATCCGCCTGTTGACAAACTGGCGCTAATCGGTATAAAAAGATACTTAAATAAAACCGTTGATTTCCCGAAACCTTTGTATTTAAAAGCGCCTGACGTCTGTGTAAAATAAAAATAAAGGTGGAAATTTGGTAAAATAAGCGGTATTTATCAAAAAAGGTAATTGTTTTTAACATGTAAAAAAGAGGAAAAAGTGACTAAATCAGAATTAATTGAAAAAATTGCGGCTAAAAATCCTAATTTGATGCTTCGCGATGTTGAAAGAATTGTTAACGTTGTTTTTGATAAGATTATTGATACTCTTGCCAAAGGCGACAGAGTTGAATTTAGAGGTTTTGGCGCGTTTTCAGTTCGCAAACGTTCGCCTCGCGTTGCTAAAAACCCGCGCACCGGTGAAAAGGTTAATGTTGAAGAACGTTGCATTGCTCACTTTAAAACCGGTAAAGAACTGCACGAACAGCTTAACTCCAAAGCTTAAACGTTAAAAGCCTTAACCGCAGCCGTTTTAAACACTATTCAGAGAAAGGGCTATATCATGAATTTTATCAGACACTTAATTGAAATTCCGTTAATTCTTGTTGTGATTATTTTTGCCGTTATTAATAACGACTTTGCAACATTTAATATTAAGCCCTTTAATCTGGATATTACCGTTTCATTAAGCGTGCTGATTTTGGTACTGTTTTTTGCCGGTTACCTGCTCGGCAGACTTGATGCTTTTGTGGCTAATGCGCCGCTCCGCGCGCAGCTACGCCACCAAAAAAAGGCAAACAAAACCCTTAACAAAGAGCATGAAAAACTGCATGAAAAATTTTCAAGCTTGCAAGAAAATTTTGAAGTTTTAAAACATCAGGAACCTCAAGCTTCTAAGGTTTCGTTCAAAGAAAAAGTCGCGGACTTTTTTTCATTCAAAAAAGAAGACTAACACAACATAAGGTTACATTATGAATTGGTTTACCGATATTGTTCGTCCTAAAATTCAAAAGACGACGCCGAAAGAGATTGCCGATAATTTATGGGTTAAATGTCCGGCTTGCAATCAGATGCTTTTTTCCAAAGAGCTGAAAAAATCTATGTATGTTTGCACTTCATGCGGGCATCATTTGCGCCTGTACGTTGACAAGCGCTTGAAAATGCTCTTTGATGATGAAAAATATACTGAAATTGCTTTGCCGGCCATGCAAGATGATCCGCTTAAATTTAAGGATACGCAAAAATATACCGACCGTTTGCGCACTTACCGCAAGGCTACCGGCAATCAAGACGCCATTAAAGTTGCCCGCGGTAAAATCGGCGGAGTTGAGAGCGTACTTGCGGTTATGGATTTTTCATTTATGGGCGGTTCAATGGGAACGGCAGTCGGCGAGGGGATTGTTACCGCGGCCGATATTGCGCTTAAAAATAAAATTCCGTTGATTACGGTTGCTTCATCGGGCGGCGCGCGCATGCAAGAGGGTATGCTTTCATTAATGCAAATGGCGCGCACGGTTGCCGCGGTCAATTTGCTTAAAGAAAACGGCGTGCCGTTTATTTCTGTTTTAGCCGACCCCACCACCGGCGGTGTTTCAGCCTCGTTTGCTATGCTTGGCGACGTTAATATGGCGGAAAAAGGCTGTTTAATCGGTTTTGCCGGTCAACGCGTTATAGAACAAACGATTCGCGAAAAATTGCCGGAAGGCTTTCAGCGCGCTGAATACTTAAAAGAGCACGGTATGGTTGATATTGTGGTTGATCGCGCGCACATGAAAGAAGAACTTGTTAAAATATTAACTATTTTAACCAACAAAAACCGTCAACCGATTGTAAATAAATAGTTCTGACGTACCGACTTAATCGCCGGTGTTTTGCTGATTAGGCTCATAATTCCATAATACGGAAAAGAAAAAGCTTTCCTTATTTTGGCAGGTTGAACAAAAATCATTAATCTTTTGCACTGTCATATTGCGTATGCAGTTGTTGCCGGAGCAATAGTTGTCGCCATTATATCTTTTTATTGTAGTATTTTGTCCGTCTTGCCAACAACTGATGTTAATTTGCATTAAATTATCGGCATTCGCCTTAAAAGTGTTTACCGCATTCATGCAAACATCAAGCTCATAATTATTGCTGAGAGTAAGTTGATAATACGAGCCGCCGGTGCTTTCGCGCACAGCATATAGGGCGATAGTTGAATTGAGGGCGTCGCTTAAAGTGTCATTATTTTTAATCATTTCTTGCGGAATGGCGTTGAGCTTTTTTAAAATAGGAATCAATGAAATACGCTGATAACCACTACCCGAGGCTCTGCCTAAATTTCCTCCGAAAGATAAAGCGCTGTTCAAAATACTGTTAATTTGCTCTGCCTGTTTGTTGAGCCGATATTTCCGCATAGCCTTGGAGTAACCGGCAATAGCTCCAACACTTAGCACTCCGATTATCGCTAATACCCCTAACATCTCCACCATACTTCTTCCTGATTGTGTATACATGAGCTAAAATCCTCTCAAAAAGATTAATTTGAGAAGATTTTAGCTCGCGTTTTTTTTTTGCAATATTTACGAGTCTGGGATGTGTATAAGTTGTATGTAAATTGGCACTATAAAAAATTCCCCTCTATGGAGGGGTGCCGAAGGCGGGGTGGTTTCATCACTATCTTACAACATATTAAATGTTTGTTTTTCAGTTATAAAATCTGCAAATCAAATATGGTTCCTGCATTGTTTTTTCACCACCCCGTCGGCGTTCCGCCGCCACCTCTCCTCAGGAGTGGAATTTTGCAACTGTGTATAAGTTGTATATCAGATATTAAAATCCCCGATTGCCAATGCAAGCGGGGATTTTAATTTTTGTACCTTAAAATTATTTGGCCAAAATATCCAACAATTTTTTATTAGCTACTTCTATTGAGGTGTTGTCAAAAACGGCAACCTCACTGACCAATCTGTCCAAAGCCTGTTCATAAATTTGGCGCTCGCTGTATGACTGCTCCGCTAAATTTTCATTGCGGTATAAATCGCGCACGACCTCGGCGATAGCAACCGGATTGCCTGAGTTGATTTTGTTTTCATACTCTTGCGCGCGGCGAGACCACATGATTTTTTTAACTTTGGCTTTGCCTTTTAATGTTGCTAAAGCGTTATCAATCGTAGAGGCTTCTGAAATTTTGCGCAAACCGACCTGTTCCACTTTTGAAACCGGAATCCGCAAAGTCATTTTATCTTTATCAAAATTAATAACTAATAACTCTAACTCGCTACCGGCAATAGTCTGTTTTGACACATCAGAAACTTTGCCGACGCCATGGGTCGGGTATACAACATAATCTCCGGAAGCAAATACCGAAGAAGGTGCTTTTTTCGTACTCATATTATCTCCTTCATGTGATTTTCTTTAACAACAAGCCAACTATACCACATTTTATAGTCTAAATCCAGACTAAAAATTAAGATTTTTAAATTTTTGTTGTCGGAAACAAATTTGTTTGTCGTAAAGCCTCGCCGATGACCATCACCGCAGACAGCGCCACGTTAATTGAACGGGTGTGCTCATTCATCGGAATTAAAAGCCGCGCGTCGGCGGTGGCGTGCACTTCTGGCGGAACACCGGCGCTTTCACGCCCCATTAAAATAATATCGTTGGGTAAAAAGTTAAAATCAGTGTACGGCTCAGACGCATGAGTGGTCAAAAGCACGATTCGCCCGTATTCATCAGGGTGTTGCTCCCGATAAGCCAAAAAATCTTCCCAACAATTATGGCGGCGGTATTGCGCCATATTCAAATAATCCATACCGGCGCGGCGCATAGCTTTTTCATTAAATAAAAATCCGCACGGCTCAATAATATCAAGCGGCAAATTTAGGCATGCTCCCAAGCGCAGGAGCGTGCCGGTATTTTGCGGAATATCAGGCTGAAACAATGCTAACCGCATATTTTTTGCCTTATTGCTGTTTAGCGTTTGTGTTTTGACGCGCAAGGTATAAGGCGCCGAAATCAACCGGAGTGAGCATAAACGGAGGCAGGCCGCCTTCAACCAAACACTGAGTAACCACATTGCGGGCAAACGGGAACAAAAGTCTCGGGATTTCAACCGCTAAAACCGGTTCAATATGTTCTGACGGAACGTTTAAGGTAACAACTGCGGCGTATGAAAGTTCTAAAATAAACAGTTTTTCACCGTCAATATCGCCGTTTAAGGCAATGTTTAAGCAAACATTATGATTATTATTCGTAAGTTTTTGCGACTGAACGCTCATTTCAACTTTAAGCTCAGGTTTTTGATTCATTTTCGCAAAAATCTCCGGCGCGTGCGGAATTTCAAGTGACAAATCTTTAATATATTGATTATTAATCAAAATCGGCGGTTGCGTCATATTGGCTTCCGGCTTTTCTTCATCAGTCATGGTGTTATCCTTAAAAAAACAGTTAAAACAAAAATTAATATCCTTGTCATACAGTAAATTGTGCAAGTAGTCAAATATAATAGTTGATAATTGGGATAAAAGCCCCTATATTACACTCAGGTTTTTGAAAATGAGGGATAAATATGTCAGCTTATTTGGATATAATTTTTTTACTGATTGTCGCGGTAGTAATTTTTGCCCGCTTGCGTAATGTGCTCGGCACCCGCCCTGAACAAAGCCATGAGGTCAGAATTGTTTCGCATGAAGAATTTGAAAAAATCAAGCAAGAGGTTGAAAAAATAATCAATACTTCTGAATCTGAGGCAGAACAGCCGACCGACCCCGCAAATTTGCAAGGGGTTGATAAAATTTTATACCAAATACCTAACTTTAACCGCAAGGATTTTTGCGCCCGTTGCTCCAAAGTTTTTGAAATGGTGCTGACGGCGTTTGCTGCGCGTGATGAAGAAACGCTTAAAATGCTTACCGGCAAAAAGTTATTTGACGGGTTTAAAAAAATTATCGGTGATCGCGCTGCTGAAGGCATTACCGCCGAAACCGATTTAATCAAAATTGATGATTTAACCATTGCCGATGCCAAAATTTCATCAAAAGGCATAGCAAGCATTGCGGTAAAATTTATCAGCGAGCAGATTAATTTGCTCAAAAATGCCGCCGGTGAAGTTATTGAAGGCGATGAAAATTTTGTGCAGCAGATTACCGATGTATGGACTTTTGAAAAAGACATCAACTCTAACACTCCGGTATGGTTATTGGTTTCCACAAAGAAAAATTAATGAAAAAATTTGGTCTTTTACTACTGTTTGCTTGTTTGTCCGCTTGTTCGTTTGAAAGGCGCACTTCTCCGTCTGCCGTTATCGGGGCTGAAACGGGGGTGGAGCTTCAACCGTCTTCATATAATCAGCTTAAAAATTTTAATCATGACAATTTACACGAGGCGATTCCCGCGTTTGCCAAAAGTTGCGAGGCGGTTGCCGTTAAACCTGACCTTTTGCAAAAAGCGCAAATTAAAATCACGCCGGAAGCGTATTTGAGGGCTTGTCATCGGTTTAGAGCGCTCAATATTACCACCGACAAAGAGATGCGGTCATTTTTACGAGAAAATTTTCAACCCTATCTGGTTTTGTATAATTTAAATGATAAAGGCAAATTTACCTCGTATTATGAGGCGGAACTTAACGCCTCGCGCCAAAAACACGGCAAGTATAAATACCCGATTTACGGTCGTCCGAATGATTTATTGGAAATTAAGTTGCGCGATTTTGATAGTTCCTTGCCTGATAAACGCTTGCTTGGCAGAATGCAAAACAATAAGATTGTTCCATATTACACCCGCGCTGAAATTGAGCGCAACGGGCTTAACGCTCCGGTTATTTTGTGGGGCGATGACGCGGTTGATATTTATTTAATGCAAATTCAGGGTTCGGCGGTGGCAATGCTTGATGACAACAGCAGCGTTAGGATTCGTTACGCTGATAACAATGGGCATAATTTTGTCGGTATCGGCAGTATACTGCTTAAAAAAGGCTTGCTTAAACCGGGCGAGGCGTCAATGGATAAAATCCGCGACTGGTTAAAAGCCAACCCGCAAATAGCGCAAGTTAATATGGATGAAAATCCGCGCTTTATTTTTCACCGCATTTCCGATGCCGATGGTCCGGTCGGAGCGCTTGGCGTTTCATTAACTGCCGGTCGCTCACTGGCGGTTGATAACAGCTATATCCCGCTTGGCTCGCTGCTTTGGCTTGAAACCACGGCGCCGGATAATGAGTCTTTGCAAAAACTTATGCTGGCGCAAGACATCGGCGGAGCCATTAAAGGTGCAGTTCGCGGCGATTATTTTTGGGGGCACGGCGAAGAAGCTTTGCTTTCAGCCGGTAAAATGAACGCGGCAGGGCGTTATTATATTTTAATTCCGCGCGGTTCTGAGGTTGAAATTGGCAAATAATGAAATTAAAATCAGCGATGCCGATAATGAGGCATGGCAAGAGACGGTAAAAAATATTGCCCCGATACCGCATAAGTCGGTTGTTTCGCAATCCAAGCCTAAAACTGCCTTTAAGGCGGAGAGGGAGCAAAACGTTCCGCTCAAACTTTATCATCATAAATTAGAGCTGGGCACTACTGCCGATATTGATGCTAACACTATGCGCCGTTTTAAACGTGAAGAGTTTGCGGTTGAAGCGTCGCTGGATTTGCACGGTTATACGGAAGACAGAGCTTATGACGCGGTTTATAAATTTGTGACCAATGCGTATTTAGCGCGCAAACGTTGTATTTTAATTGTGACCGGCAAAGGACTTCAGCACCAAGATGAAGATATTTTTGCTCCTAAAGGCGTGCTTAAAGACCGCGTTCCGCAATGGCTTTCGCAAGATAATTTAAAACAGCTGATACTCTCGTATATCCATCCGTCGCCCAAGCTTGGCGGCAGCGGCGCATTATATATTTTGCTGCGCCGCAACCGTGATTAAGCTTAAACCTTGTACGGAATTTTAGAATAAATAAAATTGCTTACGCAGTTGGGCAAAACGGCGCCAATCCATGCTGCCAAGCGCATCGGCCACGGAAATGCAATCAGCCCGATATTTTTGTTAATGCGGTCGGCGATAATTTCCGCCGCGTTTTCCGCTTCCATAAAAAACGGCATCGGGCAGGTGTTTTTATCGGTAATGCGGGAGCGTACAAACCCCGGACAAATTACGTTAAGCTGAATACCTTCTGCTGAAAGTCGGAGGCGCATGGCTTCGCCATAAGCTTTAACACAGGCTTTACTGGCGCTGTATGACGGGCAACTCGCCAAGCCGTGGTATCCGGCAATAGAGGCGGTAATGGCAATAATCCGCGGCTTGCTTGTGTTTTTACGCTGCCGATAAATTTCAATCGCGGGGGTTACCGTGTTTAAAACACCGAAAATGTTGGTGTTAAAGGTGTTATAAATATTTTCTTCTGTCTCCGCGCCGGTTGAAACTCCGGCGTTGGCAAAAACCAAATTAAGAGGGGCGGCATCGTTGCATTTTTTTATCCATGCGGCAGTTTTGGCTTTATCGGTTACGTCTAAAACAGAGGTGTGAACTTCAGCTCCGAGTTGGCGGCATTGCTTGGCCACTGAATTTAAGCGCTTTTTGTTGCGTCCGCATATAAACAATACGGTTTGCGGCAGTTTGGCATAATATAATGCCAGAGCTTCGCCGATACCGGATGATGCTCCTGTGATTAAAATGTTTTTTATGTTTTTATCCATCATTTTTCCTAGTAAAATATTAACCGGTTGTTATTATATTAAACTGAAACCGTTAAAAAAGGAGAAATATTTTGCAACTTTCCAGTATGACCGGATTTACCCGTAATCAGGGCAGTTTTAGCTATCAAAACAAAACTTACGCATGGGTATGGGAAATTAAAAGCGTGAACGCCAAAGGGCTTGATGTTAAAACTCGCATACCGCAATGGCTTTCAGGCTTAGATGAAGAAGTTAAAAAACTTTGCGCTTCCTATTTTGCCCGCGGCACGGTTAATATATCGCTTGATATTACCTCTGACGGCGCCGAACCTGAGGTTTTGCTTAATACGGAGTTGCTCGCCAAATTAACTGCCAAAGTTTCGGAAATATATCTTGTGCAGCCTGAACTGTTCGCAAAACCCAATCCGGCGGATTTGTTAAATATCAGCGGAGTGGTGACGGTTAAAGAAAATACTCCTGATGAAGAGGAAGTCGCCGCGCTTAAAGCCGCGTTGCTTGCAAGTTTTAAAACCTCGGCGGAGGCGTTGGCGCAAGATAGGCAGAATGAGGGCGCTAAAATTTATGACGCATTGCAAAATATTTTAGCTCAAATTAAGCTGACCACCGACCAAGCCGCCGCAATTTATGCCGGCGTTAATGATAAAATCAAAGCCAAAATTGCTACTCAGATTAATGAGTTGGCGGCTGATGTAAATGTATCTGAAGAGCGCTTGGGGCAAGAGGCATTGCTCCTGATTATGAAAGCCGATGTTAAAGAAGAGCTTGACCGCCTGTATGTGCATATTAAAACCGCCGGCGAGTTGCTTGCGGAATCTAATCCGGTCGGGCGCCGGCTTGACTTTTTATGCCAAGAGCTTAACCGCGAGTCCAACACCTTATGCTCAAAGTCAATGGATATTGCGCAAACGCAATGCGGCATGGAGCTTAAAGCCCTGATAGAACAGTTTCGTGAACAGATTCAAAACGTGGAGTAATAATAATGACTGATATTGTTGATGTTTTAAGAAAAACCCGCAAAGGCGCGATGTTTATTATTGAGGCGCCATCCGGCACCGGCAAAAGCACGGTGATTAAAGAGCTGTTAAAGCGCGACCCTAATTTAAAATTTTCGGTTTCGGTAACCACCCGCCAAAAGCGCGAAGGCGAGCAGGAAGGGGTTGATTATTACTACATTACCGATGAACAATATGATAAATTTCGCGCGGAAGACGCTTTTTATGAATGCGTTGACTCGCAATACGGCTCGCGTTACGGAACTTTGCGTTCAGAGGTTGATAGTTTTATCAATATCGGACAAGATGTTATCTTTGATATGGACTGGATTGGCGCTCGTCAAATGCGCCAAAAAGCGCCTGAAGATGTGGTAACCATTTATTTGCTGCCGCCGTCAATTAAAGAGGTCCGCCGCCGTTTGGAAAGCCGCGGCACCGACTCTAAAGAGGTTATTGATAAACGTATGGCTTTGGTAATTGATAAAATTAAACATTGGCAAGAGTTTGATTATGTGATAGTAAACGTTAATGTTGAAGAAACAATTTGCAAGGTACAACGCGTGATTTCAGGCGAGAGAATGAAGCGTGTGCGTCAAGCGGGCTTGCCTCCGTTTGTGGCTGAGCTTATGAAAGAGGCGGAAGAAGAAAAATAAGAGGTGCGTTATGGCAAAAATTTATAACTCCGTAACTGAAATGGTGGGTCATACTCCGTTGCTCCGCTTTAATCGTTTGGTTGCAAAACACAAAATCAAGGCCGATATTATGGGCAAGTGTGAAGCCTATAATCCGGCGTTTTCGGTTAAAGACCGTCCGGCGTTGCAAATGCTTAACGCCATACCGGCTGAAAAAATTACATCTGAAACAGTTTTTGTAGAGGCAACATCGGGAAATATGGGCATCGGATTGGCGGCAATGTGCGCGGCTAAAGGTTATAAACTGGTTATTTTAATGCCGGAAAATATGTCAAAAGAGCGGGTTAAACTTATGCGTTTTTTGGGAGCGGAAGTTATTTTAACTCCGGCGGAAGAGGGTATGGCCGGAGCCGTTAAAAAGGCCGAAATGTTGGCAGAAAAAAACAAAAACGTTATTATGCTCAAGCAATTTGAAAACCAAAACAACCCGCAAGCCCATACCTTTGGCACCGCTATGGAGCTGATTGAAGATACCGGCGGCAATATAGACGCTCTGGTTTGCGGAGTTGGCACTTCCGGCACTTTAAGCGGCATTACCGCGGCGCTTAAAACCTGCAATCCTGATTTGTATGTGGTGGCGGCAGAACCTGATGAAAGCAAGGTTTTGGAAGGCGGCGAGGCGGGAGCCCATAAAATTCCCGGAATCGGGGCTAATTTTGTGCCACCGCTATATAAGTCTGACCAAGTTGATGAAGTTATTGCCGTGCCGAGCGAGGAAGCTTTTAACACTGCGCGCGAGGTTGCAACAACCGAAGGTCTGCTTATCGGAATATCAGCCGGTGCGGCGGTGTGGGCGGCTTTGCAGCTTGGCAAGCGTCATGAAATGCATGGTAAAAATATTGTGGTTGTTTTGCCCGATTCTATTGAAAGATATTTATCTTTGCGGTATTTTGACTAAAAAACAACAAATAAAGGACGTTAATGAAGTTTAATTCAATATTGGGTCGTTACCTTTCAAAACAAATAATCGTGATATTTCTGTTGGTGTTAGTTACCGTTATGGGGATAATCATGATGTTTGACGCTATTGAAGCTTTGCGCCGTATTTCCGGACGCAATGATACCGGTATGAGCTATGTGGTAAAATATACGCTTACGCGTTTGCCGCAAACTACCGACAAGGTTTTGCCGTTTGTAATGATGGTGGCGGCAATGATTATGTTTTGGAAGGTCAGTAAAAATAATGAATATGTTATTATCCGCGCCGCCGGAGTTTCGGTTTGGGGCTTTTTGGCGCCGGTGTTGACTGCGGTGTTTATTGTGGGAGCTATTAACGTTGCTTTGATTAACCCGATTTCTTCTAAAATGTATGAATTGCATGAAACTATAAAATACCGCTTTGCTACCCGCAATCCGCAAGCAATGCTGTTTTCAAGCAAGGGCTTATGGATACGCGAGGCGGCGGCAGATGACAAAGTTTTGGTCATTCAGGCAAAATCGCTGCGGCAGGAAGAAGGCGAGCTGCTCTCAATGCGCGATGTCAGCATATTGGAGATGGACCGCAATTCGCAAATTTTGCGGCGGGTTGAGGCTTTAGTCGGCGAGCTGAAAGATAACAAGTTTAAACTGCGCGGCGTTAAGGTTTTTGTTAGCGGAGAAGAAACTAAAAGTCTGCCGGAAGCCGAATATGATACCACTATTGACCTGCAGCGTATTAAAGAGAACTTTATTGACCCGGACGCCATTTCAGTTTGGGATTTACCGGCAACGATTAATTTTTATGAGTCGTCGGGCTTTTCGGCGCAACGCCACCGTATGCGTTATTTGTCGTTGTTGGCATCGCCGTTTTTACTAATGGCGATGGCTTTGGTCGCGGCTATTTTTGCGCTTAAAGCCAATATGCGGCAAGGCGGCGTAATGTTTATGATTGTTGCGGGCATTACTACCGGATTTGTGGTTTATTTTAGCTCACAGTTGGTATACGCGTTCGGCATTAACGGTTATATTCCGGTGTGGTTTGCCGTGTGGGCGCCAACTTTGGTGGTAGCGCTGTTGGGCGTTACGGTCATGCTGCATATTGAGGAAGATTAAGGCTCCGGATACAGCCAGGTTAACCATAAATAATATACATTAAAATCTTCACCGCTATCGCCTTTGTCGGTGCAAAGCGTGTGTATATCATTTATGCTCATATTACGCATGCATTTTTTATCAGAGTTGTTGCAATATTTGTCGCCGTAATAAAGAGTGCCCATTCCATGGTACGTATCAGTACGATTTTTGGAGCGAACAATACTATACATATCGGCATGAAACTCTTTGGCAGTTTTAATTAAATTATAGCAAATTTCCGTGCCGAAAGAGCTTTCTGGTACAAAGTAAAATATTCCCCATTCATTTTCGCCTGAAGTATGATAAAAATATGATTTGATTCCTAAAATGTCTTTCATCTCATTGCTGCGAATGATTGATATAGAATCGGGCAGTAAGTTAAGTTTAGGCAATATATCAGTATATATTTTCCACTCGTTTACAGCGGGCAACTGTTTTGAAAGTTGTATGCAGTTGGCAAGCAACATAGTAAGCCCTTCCGCCTGTTTGTTGAGCTTGTACTTCATCATCGCCTTTGAGTAACCGGCAATAGCCCCGACGGACAAGACCCCGATTATCGCGAGCACGCCAAGCATCTCCACCATAGACCGACCTTGCTCTTTTGGGCTTGCGTCTAGCGGGCACCTACTTGCAACTTTTTTCATTATGTACCTTTTAGTGTACACCGCAGAAAAAAGTTGCGGCGTATCTGCCTCACTATCCGCAAGCTTAGCTAATATATTTTGAATAAACATCAAAAATCTCCTCAAAAAGTTAGTTTTAAGAAGATTTTAGCTCGCGT